>NZ_JBVBUV010000003.1:0-139159 GCF_057445395.1 Litorivivens sp. | reverse complement strand
AAGCAGGAAGGCGAGCGTGAGGCGGTCAGCAAGAGCAACATCAATATTGAAGCCCACGAGCAGACTAACTCCGTGGTGTTGTCTGGTAGCCCCCATATTATCCGTAATCTCGCGGATGTGATTTCCAGTTTGGATATTCGTCGGGCGCAGGTGTTGGTTGAAGCCATCATTATTGAACTGACAGATCGCCGCGCGAAAGAGCTGGGTGTGCAGTGGCTGTTCCGTGGAGACCCGAATGGCACGGCGCCGATTGGTGGTATTAATTTCGGTTCCACAACACCTGCAGGCATTTTCAATGTGGCTGGTGCGGCAAGTGCCGGTGGCGATGCGCTCGGCTCAGTACTGGGCAGCTTGCAAGGGGTCTCTTTGGGCGTCGGCAAAATTCGTGAAAACAGTTTCAGTTTCGGCGCGCTGATGACAGCACTGGCCAGCGATACCGAATCCAATATTCTGTCGACGCCGAGCCTGCTTACCCTCGATAACCAGGAAGCGTCAATCCTGGTGGGTAGCGAAGTACCGGTGATTACCGGGTCGACTGCCAGCTCCAATAACAATAACCCCTTTCAGACCATCACCCGTCAGGAAATCGGTATCAAGCTGACTGTAACGCCCCAGATCAATGAAGGGGATGCAGTACAGCTGAGCTTGGAGCAGGAAGTTTCCTCCCTCAGCGGACTGTCAGCTTCAGACATCATTACCGACAAACGGACCATTGCCACCACTGTGCTAGTCAATGATGCGCAGACTATTGTGCTCGGTGGTCTGATTGATGATGACATTCAGGAGTCGACGGAGAAGGTGCCGATTCTGGGAGATATGCCTATTATTGGTCGTCTGTTCCGTGCGGATCGAACCCAGAAGGTCAAACGTAACCTGATGGTGTTTATTCGCCCGACTATCATACGAGACTCGGAAACCCTCCGTGGCCTGTCGAGCGAGAAGTACAACTATATCCGCGCACAGCAGATACTGATGCACGATGGAGGCATCAATCTGTTCCCGGCCGCCAAAGCGCCGGTATTGCCGGTGTGGACTGGGCTTGATCCCTCACCGGCGGGCATGTTGCCGGAGCTTGAGGCCGAGGTTGATCCTAACGACATGCCCGAGGATTAAGGACGCGTATGCTTTCCTACTCCTACGCGCGCAAGAATCAGGTGCTTTTAAATGAAAGCACCTTGCTCTACTGCAGAGATACGCCGCCGGAGGCTTTGGCCGAAGTGCGGCGAGCGGTTGGCAAAGAGCTGGCGGTAGAGCTGTGTGAATCGGCTATTCTGGCCGAGAAGATCAATGCCAATTATCAGCAGCAGTCCGGTGCTGCCGGAATGGAAGCGATTGGTGATATCAGCAACGAGGTTGATCTCGACAAGCTGATTGAAGAAATTCCCGAATCACAGGACCTGCTGGAGTCTCAGGATGACGCACCGGTTATCCGGCTCATCAATGCATTGTTTGCCGAGGCCCTGAAGCTGGGCGCGTCAGACATTCATATCGAAACTTACGAAAAGACCATGTCGGTGCGGCTGCGGGTAGACGGCATTTTGCAGGAAGTGCTCAGCCCCAATCGTCGATTGGCACCGCTGCTGGTATCGCGTATCAAGGTTATGGCTAAGCTTGATATTGCTGAAAAGCGGGTGCCTCAGGATGGTCGGGTTTCGCTGAAAATTGCCGGGCGGTCGGTGGATGTGCGAATCTCCACCATCCCTTCAAGTTATGGTGAGCGAGTGGTTATGCGCCTGCTGGATAAACAGGCAGCTCGCATTGATCTGACGCATCTCGGTATGCCCAAGGGCACACTTGATCGCTTTACTCAGCTGTTGAAAAACCCCAACGGTATCATTCTGGTTACCGGCCCCACGGGCTCGGGTAAAACCACTACGCTCTATGCCGGTTTGACCCTGCTCAATGATCGCGTGCGAAACATCCTTACGGTAGAAGACCCTATCGAATACGCCGTAGATGGTATTGGCCAGACCCAGGTGAACAGCAAGGTCGGTATGACCTTTGCGCGGGGTCTGCGCGCAATATTGCGGCAGGATCCGGACGTGGTCATGGTGGGCGAAATTCGCGACGGTGAAACCGCAGAAATTGCGGTGCAGGCCAGTTTAACCGGTCACTTGGTGTTATCTACCCTGCATACCAACAATGCTGTTGGCGCCATTACCCGGCTGGTAGATATCGGGGTAGAGCCCTATCTGATTTCTTCCAGCCTGAAAGGCATTCTTGCCCAGCGACTGGTGCGCAAATTGTGCAGCACCTGCCGCGAGCCGCACCCGATGGATGAAGCAGAAGCGGCACTGCTGGGCGATCGGTCATTGGCAGGCAGCACCGCCTACCTGGCCAAGGGCTGCGAGGAATGTCATCACACCGGTTATCGTGGTCGCAGCGGCATCTATGAACTCTTGGTCATTGATCGTAAGGTCAGTGAGCTGATTCACAATGGCGCTGGTGAACAGGCCATTGTCGACGCCGCTAAGGGCCACATGACTCGACTGTTAGGCGAGGGACGCCGCCTGGTGCTGGAAGGCGCCACCAGTATCGACGAGGTACTGCGCAGCGTCCGCGAGGATACCGCTGATGCCGGCGTTTGATTACGTAGCCCTCGACGCCAATGGCAAGCGTCAGCGAGGCATTCTTGAGGCAGACTCCGACCGTTTGGCCCGACAGCAGCTGCGCGAAAAGCAGCTGATACCGGTCGAGGTCAGCGAATCGAGGAAAAAGCAATCAGGTAAAGCTGAAGGGTTTTCCCTGTTTCAGGGTATTGGTGTCAAAGACCTATCGTTGTTTACCCGCCACCTTGCCACCCTGGTACAGTCTGGCATCCCGCTTGAAGAAGCTCTCCACGCCACCGCGCGTCAAACCCGGCACCGCCGACTGCAGTCGGTTGTAATGAGTTTGCGCAGCCGGGTTTTGGAAGGGCATACGCTTGCCGATGGTTTGCGTGATTTCCCGCGGGTATTTAACCCTGTGTACCGCTCATTGGTGGCCTCTGGTGAACAGTCGGGTGATCTGGGGCAGGTACTTGATCAGCTGGCGGACTATACCGAAAACGCCCAGCAGCTGCGGTCTACGGTGGTGCAGGCAATGGTTTATCCATTGGCACTGACCGTGGTGGCGGTGCTGGTTATTGGTGTGCTGATGGTCTACGTGGTGCCTAAAGTGGTAGCGCAGTTCGATCACTATGGTCAGACCCTGCCGTTGTTGACACGCGTGCTGATCAGTATCAGTGAGGGCATGGCGGCATACTGGGTGCACTTTCTGATTCTGCTCGGTCTGCTGTTTATGGCCGGTCGCTGGTGGCTGCGCGATGAAAGCCGGCGCCGGCGTTTTCACAAGCGCCTGTTGCGGGTGCCGATAGTCGGCGACGTGATTCTGGCGGTGGACTCGGCTCGTATGCTGCACACCCTGGGAATCTTGCTGGCCAGTGGTGTATCGCTGATTGAAGCCATCAAGGTCGGCTTGGGCACCCTGAACAACCTGCATCTGCAGGAGGGAATGGCCCAGGTGGCAAATGATGTCCGCGAGGGCAAAAGCTTCAGTTTTGCGCTACAGCAAATGAATGAATTGCCGCCGATGGCGGTTTATATGATTACCAGCGGCGAACAGAGCGGCGAGCTCGATACGATGGTACGTCGCTCAGCGGACAATCTCGCGCGTGAGGTTGAGGCGCAGGTCAGTATCATGACCAGCTTGCTTGAGCCTCTGCTGATCGTCGGCATGGGTCTGGTTGTCGTATCGATTGTGCTGGCCATTCTTATGCCCATACTGCAATTGAATAATCTGTCCGGATTTTAGAGAGGTGTATTGTGAGTAGCGTTTTGAAAAGCCGCAGACAAGCGGGTTTTACCCTGCTGGAAATCATGGTGGTGATTGTCATTCTTGGATTGCTGGTGTCGATCGTTGCGCCCAATGTGCTGCAGAACCAGGATCGCGCGATGGTAGAAAAAGCCAAAGCCGATATCGCCATGCTCGAGCAGGCACTGGATATGTACAAGCTGGACAATCACACTTATCCGACGACAGACCAGGGGCTGGATTCACTGGTTAATAAGCCCACGTCCTCGCCCGAGCCGCGTAACTATCGCAGCGACGGTTATATCAAGCGCTTGCCGCAGGACCCGTGGGGCAATCAGTATCAGTACCTGCAACCGGGCGAACACGGCCCCTATGACCTGTACTCCACAGGCGCCGATGGAGACGAAGGCGGAGAAGGTCTGGCTAGTGATATCGGCAACTGGTAATACGCCACGTTACCAGCGCGGGCTGACCCTGCTCGAAATATTGCTGGTTGTGTTGATTATTGGATTGCTAAGCACCGTTGCAGTGCTGACCCTGCCCACAGATAACAGTCAACGTGAGTTGCGCCAGATGGCGGAAAGGATGACGGCTTTCTTTCGTTATGCCCGGCAGGAAGCTGTGTTTACCGGCACTACCCACGGTGTGTTGTGGCGCGAAGGTGAACCGCAGCTGGTAAAACGCTCGGTGGAGGGCTGGGAGATTCTGGTTGATGACCGGCTTGTAAACCTGCAGCAAGCGGCATCCAGACACCCCATGTTTCTTAAGCAATCCAAGCAACTGCTCGATCTTTCACAAGATTATGAAACCCCGCAGATTGTGTTCACTAACGATGGTCAGGTATCCCCGTTTACGCTGATTATTCGCGGGCCAGAAGGTCTTGAAGTCAGTCTGGATGACAGCCTGTCGCTGGCGCCGGAGGAGCAATGAGGCAGCGCGGCTTTACCCTCTTGGAAATCATGGTGGCGTTGCTGCTATTTGCGCTTGGCGCGGTATCGTTGGCCAAGGTAATTGGTGGTGGCGCGCGCCATGTGGATGAACTGGCACGACGCCAGTTTGCCTCACTGCTTGCCCATAATCAGATGGTGTTAATTCAGCTGGAGGGACGTATTGCCAATGACTCCGGCACCGCCATACAAGGGCCATTCGAGTTTCATTGGGAGCTGAATGTTAACAAGACGGATACGCCGCAAATTGTGCGGCTTGATCTGGATGTAAGGGATGATCCAGAAGATGCTCCACTGGCGAGCCTGAGCGCGTTTAGCGGGCAAGGTGGGTTGTGAAGCGACAGAGCGGCTTAACCCTGATCGAATTATTGATCGCCATTGCCATCATGGCGGTGCTGGCAATTCTGGCCAGTACCTTGTTGGGCAGCTCCCTGGAAAATCAGAAGCACCTCAAGCAGAGCAGTCGTAGCCTGGAAGATCTTGGCTTGTCGTTAACACTGGTGCGGCGCGACCTTGAGCAGATGTTAAACCGGGTCGGTCGCGACCAGTATGGTGAGAAGCAATTGGCACCCTTGCTGAGTTTTGCCGAGGGTGATCAGTTTCTACTGGAGTTTACTCGCGATGGCCGGCGGTTGCTGCCGGGTGAACAATTTGCCAGTTCGCTGGAGCGCATTCGCTATGCTATCGAAGAGAACAAGTTGATTCGCTACAGCGCTGCGGTGCCAGATCCCGCCGCCAATACCGAGTGGCGCAAGCAGGCTTTGCTGGACAACATTGAGGCGATCAATTTCGGCTTTCTCAATGAGGGCAAGTGGGAGCGGCAGTGGCCCCCGGAGAGCACGGGATTGAACACCAGCCCGGTAGCGTTGCCGCGCGCGGTTTCGCTACGCATCGAAACGCGGCAATGGGGCGTGGTGGAATTGCTGGCCTTGGTAGCGGGGGGTGGCAATGTATCCCCGTGAACGTGGCGCCGCCCTTATTTTTGTTCTGCTGATTATTTCAGTACTGTCGATTATCGCGGTTCAGATCAACGAACAATTGCGATTCAATGTAAAACGCTTGGATAACCAGCGGCAGAACGGCCAGGCCTACTGGTACAGTGTCGGCGGTGAGCAGTTGGCGCGGGCACTGTTGGAACAGATCGAAAAAGACAAGCCGGTGCACCTCGCGCAGCCCTGGGCCACCGAAGATGCGGTATTTCCCATCGAGGGAGGCGTGCTACAGGGACGTGTTGTTGATGCACAGGCCTGCTTCAACCTGAATAACTTGCTGGTGGTTCGCAACCCCGGTGAAGCGCCACCGGCAGAAACTGTCTACGAAAAGCAGTTTACGGCGTTGTTGGCCAGCCTCGGGTTTGATGCGGTGCGGGCCATGCAGTTGCGAGATCGCATACAGGATTGGCTAGACGCCGATTTTCAGGTCAATGGGCTCTATGGTGCCGAAGATCTGGATTACAGTGACCGGGATCTGGCATTTCAGTCGGCCAACGGATTGATGGCGGCGGTCAGCGAGTTAAATCTTCTGGTGCAGTTGAAGCCTGAAGAGCTCGATGCACTGTCTAACCTGCTGTGTGTGGTTCCGGAAACGGCTACGAAAATCAATATTAATACCTTAAAGCCTGAACAGGCACCCTTACTGGTGATCCTGTTGAATGGTGTGCTCAGTGAGGAAGCGGCGACACAGCTATTGCAGCAGCGCCCGGAGCAGGGCTGGGAGAGCGTTGCTCAGTTTCTCGAAGATCCCGCGCTGGCGGGGAAAACTCTACCAGAGGATTACCGGGACAAGCTGGCTGTGCAGTCCACCTTCTTTCGTGCCACAATTAACGTTTTATATTATGACACCCAATTCAGCCTGCAATCACTGATGGAAGTGCAAGATAAAAAATCGCGTGTCTTGTCACGCCGCTATGGAGAATTGTTTTGAGCGCCGTATTGTTGCTCAACCTGCGAGCCCCGGATGATGGTGAATGGCTGCTGTGGGACACCGAGACTGGTCGTGCCAGAGAGCAGGGCCAGCTCGGTGCGCTTGCTGAGTTGGAAAAACTCAAAGCGCATACTCGTCAAACACCTTGCCATGTGTTGGTGCCGGGCGAAGATGTGGTTCAACTGCAAGTAACGCTACCTGTTGCTGGTGCCGCGGCGCAATCGGCGTTGCCCTATCAGATAGAAGAAAAGCTCAGTGTTGATCTGGGCGAAGTGCACCTTGCCCATGAACGCATACGCGCTAACGTACCGTGCGAGGTTTGGGTGGTAAATCACGAGCGCATGGCCCACTGGCATAGCTGGTTGCAGAACAGCGGATTGCGGGTTGCGACTGTCATGCCTGATTATGCTGCGCTGCAGGATAACTGCGTGGTGCAGGACGAAAACCGCGTGCTTGCTCGTATCAAACATCGGGGCGCAACGCTGGAAACGTCGTTGTTTTTGCCTTGGCATGCATTGCAAAACGGCGATGCGTCAGAAGACTCCAGCCTGCGTCTGTATCAGGTGGTGGATGCAACGCCGGCGGTGAAGAATGCGGCACCGTCACACGCAAAGACGGTTCTCGAAGCGATCGCGAAAAATTTTGCGGCACCGGCCAACAGTTTGTGCCAGGGGGCGTATGCCCTGCACGATCCGGTTGGCGATGCGTTGCGTATGGTGCGTTGGCCCGCGCTGGCGGCAGCTGCGGTACTGCTACTGCACTGGATTTTGCTGGCGGTCAGTGCCATGCAATATGGGCAGCAGGCGGATCGTTTTGATATGGCGGCGGATGAGGTCTACCGGAAAACGTTTCCCGGCGCCAATCGCGTCGTAAATGCGCGTAGCCAGATGAAAAGTCAGTTAAACGCGCTGGAAGGTACTGGCAGCGGCAACGGCCTGTTACCCTTGCTCACGCCAGTGGCCCAGGCCTTTGAAGGCCAGGCAGAGATTTCGGTGACGCAATTGGTCTACCAGAATCAGAGCCGAAATTTGCGACTGGCTATCGACGCGAGTAATTACGCTGCCATCGATGGCTTTACCACCCGATTGCAGGAGCAAGAACTGGATGTGGGGCGCGGAACCTTTCGTCAGAATGGTGAGATGGTGAGCGGGCAATTGATAATTTCGCGGGAGCCCCAATGATGCAATGGCGAGATATTGACTGGAAACTCAGTCAGCGCACAGCACGGGAGCGGCAGATTGTGTTTGGCGGCGTCGCGGTTGCTATTCCCTTGCTGGTCTGGGCCCTCATCTGGCAGCCACTGCTGGACTGGCGAGCCGACGAGGCGCGCCGTTTTGAGGCCAAACGTCAAACGCTTGAATGGATGCACGGTGCGGCGGCTCAGATAGAAGCCTATCGCAAGGCCGGGCGGGCATCGGGAAATCGCATTGCTGGCTCGCCCGAGCAGGTGATTACTCGCAGCGCGGCTAGTTTGGGGCTGTCTGTGTCGCGGATCGAACCCAGTGGCGATCGTCGCTACAACGTGTTTTTTACCACAGCGGATTACAAAAACTTTTTGCGCTTTGTGGATCAGTTACAGCAGCAGGGGCTATCAATCGAATCACTGACCATGGGGCAGTTGCCTCAGCCGGGGCAGGTCTCCGTTCGGATGACGCTGGAGTCGGCGGCGTGACGATCAAACGTGCAATCCTGATATACGTTGTTGCCTTGCTGGTAACCTTGCCGGTGACATTTCCCGCAGCGCTGCTCGAGCGCTTTGTGACCCTGCCACCCAATATCAGTCACTCGCCACTGAGCGGGTCTGTCCTGGGAGTGAAGCTCGACTGGCTACAGATTGGCCCGCTGCGCTTGGCTGATCTCGAGGCTCGTCCGGCGCTGGCTGGATTATTGTCCGGTACGCCACTGAGCATTGTTATCGGCAAACCACTACCGCTCAAAGCCAAGGTGGGAGGCGGCGGCGATACCCTAGTGCTTGCTGAGGGTCACTCAACCACGCGTTTGGAAGCGCTGCTGCAAATTCTCGGCTTGCCTGGTGTCGGAGTGGATGCGTTAGTCGATGTCGTCGTGCATCAGGCGAAACTGGTACGGGAGCGCTGCGAGGAGCTGGACGGAACGCTGACGCTGAGTGATTTTAACGGCGAGGATTTTGCCCAGCTATCGGAGGTAGCTGCGACGCTTAGCTGCGCCAATGGTAATCTGGTCGTCACTGTATTGCCCGAAAACACGCTGCGGCTATCGGGTTCTGCAACCATCACACCCAATGGCCGCTATCAGGTGGATATGACAGCTCAACCCCCGCAAGGCCCTCTGTTTGACCTGTTCACCGATTTTCTTGGACAACCCCGTGACGGACGCAGCTTCCAGATTCGCTTCCGCTCCTGAGGCGATTGTCTGTCACGAACCTCCCTCCCAGGCTGTAAGTGACATCGCCCGCACTTTGGCGATTCCCTGTGTTGCAGTTGACCAGCTTGCTGCCGACGCTAGCGGTCTGTGTTTACACTGGCAATCGGGGCAGCTCGCGCTGGGCCGGTTTTTCGGCAAGGAAAAGCCGGTTGCTGTTGATTTTGTTGCTGCCCTCAGTCAGCGTCGCCAAGGGCCGGAACTGCTGTGGAAAGCTGTTGCCGGCGGCGCCAGTTTTAAACCCGCCGTGGTTGATGCGACCGCAGGTTTTGGTCGCGATACGTCGGTGTTACTGGGACGCGGCAGTGTAGTCAGTATGATTGAATCTCATCCGGTAGTGGTTGCGCTGCTGGGTGATGCATTGCGCAGGCTGCGGGAAGACCCTCGGTTTACTGCGGTAGCTCAAGCGGTGACCCTGTATCCGGCAAGGGCAGAAGATTTCCTTGGGTCACTAGCGGCGCAAGGAAAAGCGCAGGTAATCTACCTTGATCCGATGTTTGCGGCATCAGGTAAATCGGCGCTGGCGAAGAAAGATATGCAGCTGTTCCAGCAGCTTATGGGGCATGGCGGCGATGGCAGTGAGTTGCTCGCCACAGCCCTTGAGTGTGCTGAATACCGCGTGGTCGTAAAGCGCGCGCTTAAGGCGGCACCGCTGGCAGGCCCAGAGCCCGGCTTTGCGATTAAGGGCAAAGCCGTGCGGTTCGATGTTTATCCACTGAAAAGCCTGAAATACCTTCCCTGAAAATTATCTGACCAGATTTTCCAGTATTCCCCGATAAATCTCGCTTAAGGCTTCGATATCTGAGGCGCGGGCGCATTCGTCTACCTTGTGAATGGTGGCGTTTACCGGACCGAGCTCAACGACCTGGCTGCCAGTCGGTGCAATGAAGCGACCATCTGAGGTGCCACCGGCGGTGGAGAGTTTGCCAGGGTAGCCGGTAACGGCTTCGATGGCTGCGACAGTCGCGCTGACCAGTTCGCCCTCGGCGGTAAGAAAGGGCTGGCCGCTGAGATTCCACTCGAGCTCCACGTCCAGGCCGTGCCGGGCCAGGATGGCTTCAGTGCGTTGTCTCAGATCCTGATCGGTGGTTTCAGTGGAAAAACGGAAGTTGAAAATCACTTCCAGGGTGCCCGGAATCACGTTAGTTGCGCCAGTCCCAGCCTGGATGTTCGAAATCTGGAAGCTGGTGGCGGGAAAATGGTCGTTGCCCTGATCCCATTCTGTGGCCGCCAGTTCGGCCAGTGCGGGTGCGGCCAAATGAACCGGGTTCTTCGCCAGATGGGGATAAGCCACGTGACCCTGAATGCCGCGCACGGTCATTTTGCAGCCCAGCGAACCGCGGCGGCCATTTTTGATGATATCGCCAACGCGGTCAGTGGAGGACGGCTCTCCCACCAAACAGTAATCGATTTTTTCGCCGCGTTGCTGCAGCCATTCCACCACCTTTACCGTGCCGTTGACTGCAGGGCCTTCTTCATCGCTGGTAATGAGAAAAGCGATGCGGCCGTTGTGTTCAGGGTTGGCCGCTACAAAGTCCTCACAGGCGGTGACCATGGCAGCCAGGCTGCCTTTCATATCAGCGGCGCCGCGCCCATAAACGTAGTCGTCTTTAATGATGGGGGCAAAAGGGGGATGCTGCCACTGTGCAGCCGGGCCGGTGGGTACCACATCGGTGTGCCCTGCAAAGCAAAACAGCGGCCCGCTGTCGCCACGTACTGCCCAGAAGTTTTTGACCTCGCCAAAGTCAACCGATTCGCAATGGAATCCGATTGCGCGCAGGCGCTCCATCATCAGTGCCTGACAACCAGCGTCTTCCGGTGTGACCGACTCGCGGCGGATCAGTTCAAGGGTCAATGCAAGCGTGGGGGACAAGTCTGACGAAGTGGACATGGGGCTACCTTACTGTGAATTGCCGGCATTTTATCAGACTCTGCGGGCTAACCGCTGACTCTAGTGACATTAGCGCTCAAGCCCGCGCGGAATTTGACAAGAATCGTCATGGTTACAGGGCTGGCGCTTGGCTACCATGGCTTTCTTTTCAACTCAGGCAGCTGACGAGGACCCCATGAGCATCGATTTCGACGTGGCTAGCGCCGCCGCACACTACGATTTTGCCGATCAGGATATTCCCCAGCTGCTGCGCCATTGGGCAACCCATAAGCCGGATCACCCTTTTTTCGTGTGGGAGCCGGTATCGGGAAACGATAAAACCTGGACCTACAAACAGTTTGATGAAGATACCTCGGCGCTTGCCGCTGGGCTACATGCGAAAGGAGTGGCCAAAGGCGATAAGGTGTTGATACACGCTGAGAACTGTCCGGAAATGGTGCTAGCCTGGTATGCCTGCGCCAAGCTCGGTGCAGTGGCCGTAACCACGAATACGCGCAGCGTGGGCGGCGAAATAGAGTATTTTGCCAGCCATACGGGGGCTGTGGCAGCGATCACCCAGCCCAAATTTGTTGAGCAGATTCGCGACAACGCCAAAGGTGTGAAGTGGATTGCTGTGACTGCCGACAATGCAGGTGAAGCACCGGAGCCCGGCACTGACAGCCACGGTCTGGAATCCTTTGAGGCACTGTTTGGACAAGCCCAAGATCTGCCCGTTCGGCCAGCCGAACCGATGTTGCCTGCCGGTATCATGTTTACTTCCGGCACCACGTCGCTGCCCAAAGCCGTGGTCCATACCCACGCTAATGCCTTGTGGGCAGGCCGCACGGGGCCGCTTAACCTGAATATGACGGGCGACGATACCTATCTGGCTTACCTGCCATTTTTCCATGTAAATGCCCAGAGCTGGGCGTTCTGGAGTACCTTGGGTTGTGGTGGGACGGTAGTACTTCAACCGAAATTTTCGTCCAGCCGATTCTGGGAGGTAGTGAACAAGCACAAAGTCACTCACGTTTCCCTGATTCCCTTTGTGTTCAAGGCGATTGCGGCGCAACCGGTTCCGGAGCACACCATCAAGGTGGGTGCGTTGGGTATTATCTGGAACGAAATTAAAGGATGGCTGAATATGGATATTCTCGCCTGCTGGGGTATGACGGAAACGGTCATTCACGCCACCCGGTCCGATTTCAATCAGGTTTGGCCGCAGGGTTCCATTGGCAAGCCTACGCCGGGCTATCGTTTTGCGGTGGTGAACCCGGATACGGGAAAGCTTTGTGAAAAAGACGAAATTGGCGAGCTGTGGGTACATGGCACCCGTGGTATACAACTCTTCCTTGAGTACTACAACAATCCTGAAGCCAACGCCAAGGTCTTTACCGATAATGGCTGGTTCAAAACCGGTGACATGGTCAAAGTGGGCGACGAAGGTCATTTCTATTTTTGTGATCGCGACAAGGATGCGCTCAAGGTTGGCGGTGAAAATGTGTCGGCTCGTCAGGTTGAAGAAACCTGCATGCAGGTGGGAGGCATCGGCGAAATTGCGGTCGTCGCCAAGGCCCACGATATGCTCGACATGGTGCCAGTAGCTTTCGTGATCAAGGGGATGGGCGCGCCGGAAGACAATGAAGCCTTCGCAGCGCAGATAATCGATCACTGCAAGACCAACCTGGCGGATTTCAAAGTGCCGCGCGCGGTGTACTTTGTCGACGAATTTCCGCGTGCCACATTGGACAAAGTTGCTAAGAACAAACTGAGGGAGATGGCCGACGCAATGCCTGCTGTTTGATCAAGCGTGTTTGATCGAATTGGCATCTAATGGGAACCCTTGCCGGTGGGTTTTGCTACCGGCAAGGGCCTTCACATCATATTCATTTTCTCGTCGCATTATTGTCATCGCGAAATTCTACGATTGTGCCACTCACACACAGAGGAGCTCTCGTATGTTTGATCGTGCAATGGCCATTCGTCATCAGGAAACCGCGCACGAGCAGTTGCGCCGCGAAATTGAACAACAGGTCGATGCCTTTCTCGCGCAAGGTGGGCAGATAGACCGCTTGTCTTCACCGAACTATCAACCCAATCGCGTGGTGAAAGTGGGCAGCCTACACGTACTTGATTGATCATCGTCGCCCAACCCCGACACTGTTTTACTACAGCAACGTTCCTGACGTCCTTCAACGTTGCTGTTCTCACGCGTCCTCGAATCACTAACACCTTGTTGATGCTGGATAAAATCCAGTCTGATGTTGGTGATGCCAATCCCTTTAGCGCTTACTGACCGACCATATTTCCAGCCGGTTTTTCGCCCTGTGGCGTAATGGCGACAATTTCCCTGTGAGTTATCTCACAAGCCTTTGCCATTGAAGGTTACAGCGGGAGGCACAGTGAGTGAGGGCAGATTTACTGAACCGCCAAATTGCTCGGCTATGAACAGCATGCCAGAAACGGCAGCCCCCCCTTTATTGACTGGTCAAAAGAGGGGGCAAGCGATCAATTGTGCGCGTGCAGCGCCTCGTTCAGTTCGATCGCAGATTTATTGGTCAGTGCTTCAATGGCGCCAGTTTTGGAATTGCGGCGGAACAGCAGATCCGATTGACCGGCCAGATCACGGGCTTTAACACTTTTAACAGCTTGCCCCTTGTCGTCCAGCATGGTCACGACGGAACCGGCGGTGACATACAGACCAGCTTCGATTGTGCAGCGGTCTCCCAGAGGGATGCCCACGCCCGCGTTGGCGCCTATCAGGCATTCTTTGCCAACCGAAATGATCACGTTATTGCCGCCTGACAGCGTACCCATGGTGGAGGCGCCACCGCCGAGGTCTGAACCGCTGCCCAGAACCACGCCTGCAGAGATACGGCCTTCGACCATGCCCGGGCCTTCGGTGCCGGCATTAAAGTTGACGAAACCTTCGTGCATGATGGTGGTGCCTTCACCGAGGTAGGCGCCGAGGCGAACGCGGGCAGTGTGAGCGACACGGACACCGGCGGGCACCACATAATTGGCCATTTTCGGAAACTTATCGACCGACATGACTTCCAGCAACTCACCCTTCAGACGCGCCTCGAGCTGCTTGTCATTCAGTTCGTCGATAGCTACAGCGCCCTGGTTGGTCCAGGCAACATTGGGCAGTACGCCAAACATGCCGTCCAGCTTGAGAGTATGAGGTTTGGCGAGTCGATGCGACAGCAGGTGCAGTTTCAGGTAAACCTCTGGCACAGAACTCGGCGCTTCGTCGGTGCTAAGGATAGTGGCCACCAACGGTTGCGTGCTGTTGGACAGCTTCGCACACAAGGCAGAAAGCTCGTCGTCTACTCCTTTTAGGGTTTCCGACAGGGCAATCATGCGCGCAGGATCGAGACTGATGGCATGGTTGCCGCCGCTGAAAGCCAGCGCGTCGACAAGTACGCCGGTGACTTCTGCAGAAGGAGTAAGCAGCGGCTTAGGGTAGAAAACTTCCAGCCATTCGCCTTTGCTGTTGTGTGTGCCGACGCCGATGCCAACACTGAAAAGAGAGGATGTCATAGGTCTACCTGTTTAGTTTGCGGTTAACTGTTGATAATCCTTGTCGGCAAAGCCGACATGAACGGTGTTCCCGTTGACCAGCACCGGGCGCTTGATCAGGGTGGGGTGCTGGGCCAGCAGCGCGACGATGGCGGGCTTGTCACTGGCGCTGCGCTCGGCTTCACTGAGTTGTTTCCAGGATGTACTGCGTTTATTCAGCAGTTTGTCGCCGACTACGTCGTACCAGCTTTCCAGTTCACTTTTGCTGACCGGGTCGTCCCGGTAGTCGGTGAAGCTGTGCTCAATGCCTTGCTGCTCCAGCCATTTGCGGGCCTTTCGTACGGTGTCGCAGTTTTTGATGCCGTAAAGTTTGATCATGGGGTCGAAGATTGCTTTTTTGGGGGGCGAAGAATAGCAGATTGGGCCGGCGAGTTCACGGTGCTGGCAGCAGTGGAGGGACTGCCGAAGCGGCTGGAAATCAGGCCTTCTGCGTAATCACCGGGTTTTTGCGTTTCGGGTAGCAGGTTGTACAGATCTCGCACACCAGGCCGTGGCAGCCCCGAGCAGGGCAGTATTCCCGGCCGTAATAAATAATCTGCAGATGTAATGCGTTCCAGCTTTCTCTCGGAAAGAGTTTTTTCAGATCACGTTCGGTTTGAACCACGCTCTTTCCGGATGTCAGTCCCCAGCGCTGTGCCAACCGGTGAATGTGGGTGTCGACAGGGAATGCGGGCACGCCAAACGCTTGGGACATAACAACGCTGGCGGTTTTATGGCCAACGCCCGGTAGTTCTTCCAGTGCCTCGAGATTGTCCGGCACGTCGCCATTGTATTTTGCTACCAGAATTTCGGATAGCCGCTGGATGGCTTTGGACTTCTGTGGCGACAGACCACAGGGGCGAATAATGGCGCGAATGTCGTCGACAGATTGTTGCGCCATATCGAAAGGGTTGTCTGCCAGTGCAAACAGTGCAGGGGTTACCTGATTGACCCGCTCATCGGTGCACTGGGCCGACAGTAACACTGCCACCAGCAGCGTATAGGGATCAGTGTGATCGAGGGGAATCGGCGGCTCAGGGTAGAGTTCCTGCAGCCGCTGAAGAATATAGGCAGCGCGTTCTTTTTTCAGCATAGTGTGGGAGGGTCAACTTAAAGCGATTCAATAAAGCGGCGGATGCGGTGGGCGGCTTCTGTGCATTCTTCGGGCTCCGCGACCAGCGCCATGCGCACCCGGTTCTTACCGGGATTATTGCCGTTGACCTCGCGGCTGAGAAAACTGCCGGGCAGCACAGTGACATGCTGTTGCTGGTAAAGGCCACGGGCGAACGCCTGATCATCAAGCGGTGTTTCAGGCCAAAGATAAAATGCGCCGTCAGGTTGTTCGAATCTCAGCACTGGTGCCAAGATGTCGCTGACAGCCTTGAATTTGTTGCGATAAAGCCGGCGGTTTTCCACCACATGGGTTTCGTCATTCCAGGCTTGAATACTGGCAATCTGGTGTTGCACTGGCATCGCACAGCCGTGGTAGGTGCGGTATTGCAAAAAGGCGGCGAGGATGTCGGCATCGCCCGCGACAAAACCCGATCGAAGTCCGGGCAGGTTCGACCGTTTCGACAGTGAGTGGAAAACGACACAGCGCTGATAGTCATGACGACCCATTGCGGCAGCGGCTTGCAGCAGTCCGGCAGGCGGGTTGCTTTCATCCGGGTAGATTTCGGAGTAACACTCATCGCTCGCAATCACAAAATCGTGTTCATCGGCTAGCCCGATCAATGCTTGTAATTGTTCGATACTGAGCGTGGCCCCGGTCGGGTTGCCGGGGGTGCACAGGTACAGCAGTTGGCAGCGCCGCCACTGTTCCTCGGTAACCTGAGTGAAATCAGGTAGAAACTGGGTGTTCTCGCCACAAGGCAGAAACAGGGGCTCTGCGCCTGCCAGATACGCGGCACCTTCATAAATCTGGTAGAAGGGGTTGGGGCTGATCACCAGTGGCTGGCCGCGACGGTCAATAACTGCCTGGGCGAAAGCAAAGAGGGCTTCGCGCGTGCCATTGACTGGTAGCACCTGTTTTTCGGCATCAAGCCCCTCAAGCGCGAAACGGCGTGTTGCCCAGTGGGCAATGCTCTGGCGTAGCTCGGGCAGACCTTTGGTGTTGGGGTAATTCGCTAGGCGAGACAGTTCCTGAGCCAGGCGATCTACCACAAATGCTGGTGATGCGTGCTTGGGTTCGCCGATTGACAGCGCGATATGTGGCTTGTCAGGTGTTTCTACACCGCTGAAAAGCTCGCGCAGTTTCTCAAAGGGGTAGGGTTGCAGTCTTTGCAGTTCGGGATTCATGAAAAACGTGGTTCCGCTGAGGCTTGTTCATCCAGCTCTTTGCAGATGGCGCGCTGGATCTTTTCACAGAGCTCCGGATCTTTGATCGGTTTCTGTTTTTTGTTGGTGATGAAAAAAACGTCTTCAACTCGCTCACCGAGGGTGGCAATTTTGGCGTTCTGCAGTTTGATATCGTAGTCGTAGAAAATTCGCCCAATGCGTGCCAGCAGGCCGGGGCGGTCGGGCGTGATAACTTCCAGCACCGAACACCCTTTGTTGATGTCAGTGGCCATCGTGGTGCGGGTAGGGGTTGAGAAGAGGCGCATCTGCCGGGGAGTGCGCTTGCTCATAAATTCAGGGAAGCGATCGGGTTGCTCAATCTGTTGGCGCAGCCCATCGACGATAGCTTGGCAGCGCTCTTCGTCGTCGCTGATGGGTTTACCGTCAGCGTCAAGTACATAGAAAGTATCGAGAGAGTAGCCGGAAGTGGAACTGTAGATTCGGGCGTCGACAATGTTGAGGTCAAGCTGTTCCATGGTACTGGCTACCACGGCAAACAGATTGTCGTGCTCTAGCGTGTGAACGAAAATCTGGGTAGCGCCTTCAAGGTCAACGTTGCTGCTTTTCTTGACCAGGATCAGTGGCTTGCTCATATCGTGGTGGCGGGCAATGGCGCGCGTGTGCCAAACCACATCGTCTGAGCGCTCGCGCAGAAAGTAGTCTTCGCCGCGATCTTTCCAGATGGCTTGTACTTCTTCTTCCTCAAAGCCGTGGTCTTCGAGCCGTTTGAGGGCTTCGCGCTGAGTGTCGACAATCCAATCCTGCTTATCGATCACGTTTTCCAGACCGCGCCGCAAGGCGCGTTTGGTTTCGGCGTAGAGTTGGCGCAGTAGTGAAGCACGCCATGAGTTCCACAATGTGGGGTTGGTGGCATTGATATCGGCCACCGTCAGTGCATAGAGATAATCCAGGCGTACCTGGTCGCCAACTTCCAAAGAAAAGTCGCGGATCACTTCCGGATCCGATATGTCCTTGCGTTGGGCGGTGGCAGACATGAACAGATGCTTTTCTACCAGCCAGCACACCAGGTTGGTGTCGCGATTGGACAGTCCGTGGTTTTCGCAGAAGTTACGTGCGTCCACGGCGCCAAGTGACGAGTGATCACCACCCCGACCCTTGGCAATATCGTGATAGAGCCCCGCCAGGTACAGCAGCTCCGGTTTATCCATGCGCCGCACAATGCGCGAGGCGACCGGAAATTTTTCTTCATTATCAGGGTAGGTAAAGCGACGCAGGTTCTTAACCAGTTCCATGGTGTGGGCATCTACCGAGTAGATGTGGAACAGGTCGTGTTGCATCTGGCCGATAATCTGGCCGAATTCGGGCAGGTATTTACCGAGGATGCCAAAACGCATCATGCGGCGCAGGGTGAGTGCTACCTTGGTGCGCGAACGCAGTATTTCCATGAAAAAGCGGCGTACCCGTGGGTCGGCGCGAAATTTGTCGTCGACCAGGTCGCGATGGTCGCGAATCAGCCGGATGGTGGCCGCGCGAACGCCATCGATCGCATCGTTTTGCGCCATCAAGACAAAAATTTCCATCAGTGCCGATGGTGTTTTTTTGAAGACATTCTTGTTGGTTACTTCGATGTGACCATTGCGCACTCGAAAACGCGGGTTCAGCTCGAGAATGGTTTCGGCTTCGCAGGCCCGAAGGATGGCTTCGTCGAAGTGCTGGATCATCAGGTCGTTCAATTCACCCAGCGCCAGTGCCCAGCGGTAGTAACGCTGCATGAACTGTTCGACCGCGAGCCGGGCGTCGTCGTCTTCGTAGCCGAACATCCGTGCCATTGTGCGTTGGTGGTCAAAGAGCAGGCGGTCTTCCTCGCGGCCACTGAGTACGTGCAAGGCATAGCGAATCTGCCACAGGAAATCCTGGCCGCGGCGCAGCAGTGACAGGTCTTCTTCTCGCAGGAAGCCCAGTGGCAGCAATTCGGCGAGGGAGTCGACGCCATAGTGGCGCTTGGCAATCCAGCCAATCATCTGGATATCGCGCAGGCCACCGAGGCAGCTTTTAACATTGGGTTCGAGGTTGTATTCGGAGTTGGCAAATTTGCGGTGGCGGGCTATCTGCTCGTCCCACTTGGCGCGGAAGAAATCACGGCTTGACCAGATTTTGTCAGGGGCAGTCTGTGTCAGCAATTGCTCTAACAAAGCGCTGTTGCCGGCCAGGGTGCGCGATTCCATGATGTTAGTGGCAACGGTGATATCTTCGCTGGCAGTTCGTACGCACTGGCGGATACTGCGGACACTGTGGCCGATATCCAGATTCAGATCCCACAACAGGGCAATAAAGGATTCCAGTGAATCCCGGTAATCTTCGCTGTTGCTGTTTTCCAGCAGGATCAGCAGGTCTACATCTGAATAGGGGTGCAGTTCACCTCGGCCGTAACCGCCTACGGCGATCAGCGCGATATCTTCATTCCAGGGGTAAAGCGACCAGGCGGCCCGCAATACTTCGTCAACGGCGTTAGCCCGACCTTTTACGATGTCGCGGATATTGTCTTTGGCCTCAAAACGCTTATCCAATTGTTCGCGGTGGTTCTGTAGGTAGTTGCGAAATAGTGCAATGCGATCTTTGGGTTCGCCAAGGGCCTGTGCTTCGGTGGCAAGTGTGCTCAAGACCAGTTTCTCCGAAATTCGGTTTCGTCGCTGCGTGCGGTAAGCACCTCGACTCCGTCGGCGGTGACCGCCATGGTGTGTTCCCACTGGGCGGAAGGGCGGCGGTCTTTGGTGGTTACGGTCCAGCCATCTTTCATATTGAGTTTGGTGTGCTTCTTGCCTGCGTTGATCATGGGCTCGATAGTAAAGGTCATGCCTTCTTTGAGTACCAGATCATTGCGGGCAGTGTAGCCATTGCCGTAGTGCAGTACCTGCGGGTCTTCGTGGAAGCCGCGGCCAATACCGTGACCGCAGTATTCCTCTACCACTGAATAGTGATTGGCGTGAGCGTGTTTGGCGATGATCGTGCCGATATCGCTCAGGCGTGCGCCCGGCTTGACCAGGCGAATGGCCTGGTAGAGGCATTCCTGAGCCACTCGGCACAGGCGCTGGGCGTGTTCGGGGACCTCACCCACGTAGTACATGCGGTTGGTATCACCGTGCCAGCCATCCTTTATGACAGTGACGTCGATATTGAGAATGTCACCATTTTTCAGTGGTTTATTGTTTGGAATGCCATGGCAGATCACCTCGTTGGGCGAGGTGCATATGGATTTTGGAAAGCCGTTGTAATTCAGCGGAGCAGGAATGGCATCCTGAACGTCCACAATATAATTGTGGCAGATTGTGTTCAGTTCGTCGGTGGTCACGCCGGGTTTGATGTATTCCTCTATCATTTCGAGGACATCGGCTGCGAGACGCCCGGCGATCCGCATTTTCTGGACTTCTTCAGGGGTTTTGATGCTGACATTCATAGACTGGCGCTGGATTCCCTTGTCTGCCCTGCATAAACCGCAGGCTCAAAGGGGGGCCATTGTAAACCAAGGGCGGCGAACAGGCGATGTTTCACAGGGTATCTGCAGCGGCTTTTTGCTTTAGTTTGATCGGTAGTTGTGGTATAAAACGCGCCCCCGACGGGGACACCGCTTTTAAAGGGCGCATTTGTCGGGGAATTAACCTTAACGCCGCCCGTGTCTCGGCACATGATCCCGGGTGCTCGCCAGCCACTTCGTGTGAAGTGAAGGCTGCCGGGTTGGGTCATGGGAGATGCGCAAGCAAGAACCCGTAAAAGGAAAATCTGATGTCACATGTAAGCATGCGCGATATGCTGCAGGCTGGTGTCCACTTCGGTCACCAAACCCGCTTCTGGAACCCCAAAATGGCACCTTATATCTTTGGTGCCCGTAATAAGATCCATATCATTAACCTTGAGCACACTGTTCCGGCGTTTAACGAAGCCCTGGATAAGATTGTCGAGCTGGCTGGTAACCGCAACAAGATTCTGTTTGTTGGCACCAAACGCGCTGCCGGCAAAATCATTGCTGAGCAGGCACAGCGTGCCGGCATGCCATTTGTCAGCCACCGCTGGCTGGGTGGTATGCTCACCAACTACAAGACTATTCGCCAGTCAATCAAGCGTCTGCGTGACCTGGAAGCCCAACAGGCTGACGGCACCTTTGACAAGCTGACCAAAAAAGAAGCCCTGATGCGTCGCCGCGACATGGAAAAGCTTGAGCGCTCCATTGGTGGTATCAAAGATATGGGCGGTCTGCCCGATGCTCTGTTCGTTATCGACGTTGATCACGAGCGCATCGCGATTCAGGAAGCTAACAAGCTGGGTATCCCCGTTATAGGCATTGTGGATACCAACAGTGATCCGGAAGGTGTTGACTACGTAATTCCGGGCAACGATGACGCGATCCGCGCTATCAAGCTGTACACCACTGCGATTGCGGATGCGATTGCCTCGACTCGCTCTGATGGCGGCGTATCTGCCAAAGACGAATTTGTCGAAGTACAGGCTGACGACGCCGATCAAGCCTGATCGGTAGCGCAGGCCAAAGGGGCTGCGGCCCCTTTTTTGTAAGCACTCATTAGTGGGGCGGGCCTGCAACTTCAGCGTCTGAAACGCATTTGACTAACGGGCTCGGCATGGTCGGGCCAATTTCCGGAGGAATTTCAAATGGCTGCAGTATCTGCAAGCATGGTTAAGGAACTGCGCGAGCGCACAGGGCTCGGCATGATGGAATGTAAAAAGGCACTGGTAGAAGCCGGTGGTGATATCGAACTGGCGATTGAAGAGCTGCGCAAGTCCAGTGGCATGAAAGCCGCCAAAAAAGCAGGTCGTACTGCGGCTGATGGTGTGGTTGCAGCCAAAGTGGCGGAAGACGGTTCTTACGGTGTGCTGGTTGAAGTTAACAGCGAGACCGACTTTGTTGCGCGTGACGACAACTTCATGGGATTTGTGAGCAAGGTTGTTGAGAAAGCCTTTGAAACCAAGCAGGACGACGTTGCTGCCTTGATGGCTGGCGAGCTGGAAACTGCCCGTGAGGCACTGGTTCAGAAAATCGGTGAGAACATCTCTGTTCGTCGCATCAATGTGGTAACAGCTGAAGGTGGTGCGGTAGGCAGCTATGTTCACTCTAACAACCGTATTGGCGTACTGGTTGCGCTGAAAGGCGGTGACGTTGAAGTGGCGCGCGATGTAGCCATGCACGTGGCGGCGGTTAACCCTCAGGTTGCCAAGCCCGACGACATGCCTGCCGATATGATCGAGAAAGAGCGTGAGATCTACACCGCGCAAGCCCAGGAAAGCGGCAAGCCGCCGGAAATCATTGAGAAAATGATCGAAGGCCGTATTCGTAAGTTCCTGGCTGAAAACAGCCTGACTGAGCAAGCCTTTGTAAAAGATCCTGACACAACGGTTGG
This sequence comes from Litorivivens sp., assembly GCF_057445395.1. Taxonomy (NCBI): domain Bacteria; kingdom Pseudomonadati; phylum Pseudomonadota; class Gammaproteobacteria; genus Litorivivens; species Litorivivens sp. The sequence continues at coordinate 116,960 of NZ_JBVBUV010000003.1, read as the reverse complement.
TAAGCTGCTTAAAGGCGCCGGCGCCGATATTCTCGGTTTTGTCCGCCTGGAAGTAGGTGAGGGTATCGAAAAAGAGGAAGTGGATTTTGCGGCAGAAGTAGCCGCACAGCTAAAAGGCTGATTCCTCTCCCAAAAAATGGGGCCTTCGGGCCCCATTTTCGTATTACAATACGCGCAATTTACAACGGGGCCGGATGGTTATGGGCAGTCAAAACCGCGACAAAAAGTACAAGCGTATATTGTTGAAACTGAGCGGCGAAGCGCTCATGGGCGAGATGGGTTTTGGTATTGACCCCAAAGTTCTGGATCGCATGGCGCTGGAGATTGGCCAGCTGGTCGGTATTGGCGTGCAGGTTGGCCTGGTCGTTGGTGGCGGCAACCTGTTTCGGGGTGCAGCATTGAACGCCGCGGGCCTGGACCGGGTAACTGGGGATCACATGGGCATGCTGGCCACCGTCATGAACGGGCTAGCATTGCGAGACGCGCTGGAGCGCAGCAATATCAAATCCCGTGTCATGTCGGCCATTCCTATGAGTGGTGTGGTAGATCACTATGACCGCCGCAAAGCCATTCGCTCGTTGGAGCGCGGCGAGGTGGTGATTTTTTCAGCCGGTACGGGCAACCCCTTCTTTACGACCGATTCCGCAGCCTGTCTGCGCGGTATTGAGATGGAAGCCAATCTGGTACTGAAGGCAACCAAGGTTGACGGTGTCTACAGTGCTGATCCGATGAAAGACCCCAATGCAGTAAAATACGATCGCCTTAGTTATGACGAGGTGCTCGATAAAAAACTGGAAGTGATGGATCTGACGGCGATCTGTCTGTGCCGCGACCACAGTATGCCACTGCGCGTTTTTGCGATGGAGCAAAAAGGCGCGCTGTTAAGTATTGTAGTGGGCGGAACAGAAGGTACGCTGGTATCTGAATCGTCAGGAGAACAGTAAGTGATTAACGAAATCAAAGAAGACGCCGCTGAGCGCATGAGTAAATCCGTGGACGTACTGGGAACGAATTTCAACAAGATTCGCACCGGGCGCGCTCACCCGAGCATTTTGGACTCCATCAAGGTCTCCTATTATGGGTCTGATGCGCCACTGAGTCAGGTGGCCAACATCAATGTTGAGGACGCGCGTACGCTGTCGGTGATTCCCTGGGAAAAGAACATGGTGCCGGAAATCGAAAAGGCGATCATGAAGTCGGATCTGGGTCTGAATCCAAGCACGGCTGGGGCTAATATTCGCATTCCAATGCCGATGTTGACCGAAGAAACACGCAAGGGCTACATCAAGCAGGCCCGTCAAGAAGCTGAGAATGCGCGTGTCTCGGTGCGTAATATCCGTCGCGATGCGCTGGCTGATCTCAAAGCGTTGCAGAAAGATAAGGACATCAGTGAGGATGAGGAGCGTCGCGCCGCCGATGATGTCCAGAAACTGACCGACAAGTATATCGCTGAAATTGACCGCGAGCTGGCGGAAAAAGAAAAAGACCTGATGGAAATCTGACGGTTTGATGAGTACTGAAACCGTTTCGCAGCCGGTACCCCGTCACGTCGCCATCATTATGGATGGCAACAACCGTTGGGCCAAACGTCGCGGACTTAAAGATTACGCTGGCCACCGTGCCGGCGTAGAGGCCATTCGCGAGGTATTGGCTGCGTTTCAGGACGCCGGGGTTCGCACGGTCTCGCTGTTTGCCTTTAGCAGTGAAAACTGGCGGCGCCCCACGGCCGAAGTGAATGCGCTGATGAAGTTGTTTTCCAACTACCTCGACAGTGAAATTCGCAAGCTCAAAGAGGACGGCGTCAGGCTGCGGTTTATTGGTCGACGCGATCGGTTGTCAAAGTCCTTATTAACAAAAATGGACTATGCCGAGCAGTCGACCCGATTTAACCGGGAAACAAGCCTGAATATTGCGCTCGATTACGGTGGGCAGTGGGATATTACCCAGGCTGCGCGTAACCTGGCTGAAAAGGTCAAGGCTGGTGAGCTGGCACCTGATGAGATCACCGAAGAGCGGCTGGCCGAGCAACTTAGCCTGGCGCACCTGCCTGACCCGGATCTGTGTATCCGTACTGCGGGTGAGCATCGCCTCAGCAATTTCCTGCTGTGGCAGTTGGCCTATGCCGAGTATTACTTTTGTGATGCGCTGTGGCCCGACTTTGACCGCGATCAGGTGGCACTGGCATTACAGAGTTATGCTGACCGTGAACGTCGATTCGGAGGCCGCTTGGACGCGTCCCCGAACGACAACAATAACACCAAAGGTCAAAATCTTGCTTAAACAACGAATTATCACCGCGATTGCGATCGTGGTTCCGCTGGTGCTGTTGCTCGCCGTTTTGGAGCCGATAGCGCTGATGGTGCTGTTCGCAGCGATTGTGCTGGGTGCGGCCTGGGAATGGTCGGACCTCTCGGGTATTGGGTCGCTGGTGTTGCGGGCGCTTTACACGCTGGCGATGGCGGCGGGGATGGGCGTACTGTTTCTCGAATCCAACCTTTCCAGCGTTGTTCCCGACAGCGAAGTGATTCGCGATGTATTGCATATAGCCGGTGTGTGGTGGGCGATTGCCTTGCTGTGGGTGATGGGCTATCCCGGTAGTGCCAGGTTGTGGGGTAACCTCGCGGTGAGAGCGCTGCTGGGCTTTGTTGTATTGCTGCCTACTTGGCTGGCACTGTGTTATCTGCGTCTGCAGGGTCAGGGTGTTTTGCTGATTATCTATGTGCTGCTGGTGGTGATTGCCGCCGATGTCGGAGCCTATTTCGCCGGGCGTGCCTGGGGTAAATCCAAGCTGGCTGTTAATGTCAGCCCCAATAAATCCTGGGCGGGTTTCTGGGGAGGCTTGGCGGCCAGTCAGGCGCTGGCGCTGGCGGCAGCCATGCTGTGGCCTGGTGGGCTGCCGGTCGCACTCGTTCCGTTCATGGTTTTGTCTGGTATCGCTTCCTTGGCCTCGGTATTGGGCGATTTGCTGGAAAGCATGTTCAAGCGTCACCGGGGAATCAAGGATAGCGGCAATTTGCTGCCGGGACACGGCGGCCTGCTCGACAGGCTCGACAGTCTGACAGCGGCGATTCCAGTGTTTACGCTGGGTATGATGTTGATCGGCTGGTAAGCGGCATAGTGCGGGCGCAGTAAATGGAAAATGTAACGATACTCGGATCCACAGGCTCAATCGGGCTCAGCACACTGGACGTGCTGGCGCGAGAGCCCGGGCGCTTTCAGATCTATGCTCTGACCGCCAATACTGGCGTGGCGGAAATGTTCGCTCAGATTGAAGCGGTTCGGCCGCGCTTTGCGGTGCTCCGCGACGCCGCTGCCGCTAGAGAACTGGCCGACAAGGTAAAGCATGCAGGTTTTGAAGAAACCCGGGTTTTGGCCGGTGAGAGAAGCCTGTGCGATGTGGCTTCAGCCAGTGAAGTGGACGTGGTCATGGCTGCCATTGTCGGCGCCGCAGGGCTCGAGCCAACGCTAGCGGCGGTGAATGCCGGCAAAAAAGTTCTGCTCGCCAATAAAGAGGCCCTGGTGATGGCCGGCCGCCTGTTTATGGAGGCTGTTGAGAAAGCGAACGCAGTTTTGTTGCCAATCGACAGTGAACACAACGCGATCTTCCAGTGTCTGGACGATGGCAGTCGCCGTGATCTGCCCGCACAGGGGGTTAGGCGTATTCTGCTGACGGGTTCTGGTGGCCCGTTCCGGGAGGTGCCCACCGAGGCGCTGGCAGGCGTAACGCCGGATCAGGCCTGCGCCCATCCAAACTGGTCCATGGGACGCAAGATATCGGTCGATTCGGCCACCATGATGAACAAAGGGTTGGAACTGATTGAAGCCTGCTGGTTATTCGATACTCCCCCCGAAAGCATTGATGTGGTGATTCACCCGCAGAGTATCATTCACTCCATGGTTGAATACGTCGACGGTTCGGTACTGGCACAATTGGGTAACCCTGATATGCGCACGCCGATTGCCCACGCGCTGGCCTGGCCCGAGCGTATTCCATCGGGAGTGGGTAGTCTGGATCTGATTACCCAGGGGCGTTTGGATTTTCAGGCACCGGATGAAGACAAGTTTCCCTGCCTACGCCTGGCGCGCGAGGCGGTTACGCGCGGTGGCACCGCTGCGGCTGTGCTTAACGCGGCTAACGAAGTTGCTGTGGCGGCATTTTTGGATGGCAAGCTGGCGTTCACCGCGATACCGGAGATCATAGAACGAGTGATGTCCATCGTGGCGGTGGTTGAACCGATCAGCCTGGACGATGTCAAACTCGCTGATCAACAGGGGCGTGCCGCTGCTGAGGCAGAATTGCAGGCCCTTCTGCCTTGCTAATGGCGTTAATAGAAGAAATGATCGTGCTGATTCGAACTTGATAGAGAACAACGATGCTTGATGCCTTGCAAACCATACTCGCTTTTGTCGTTACCCTGGGAATTCTGGTGGCGGTGCATGAGTTTGGGCATTTTTGGGTGGCCCGGCGCTGTGGGGTGAAGGTTTTACGTTTTTCCATTGGTTTTGGCAAACCGCTGCTAACTTGGCGTGATCGCCACAATACCGAGTTTTCACTGGCGGGTATCCCTTTGGGCGGCTACGTCAAAATGCTCGACGAGCGTGAGGGTGAGGTAGCACCGGAAGAAGTACATCTGGCATTCAATAGGCAGTCACCGGCTAAGCGCATTGCAATTGCTGCGGCTGGCCCTGTTGCTAACCTGGTATTGGCCGTGCTGGTCTACTGGCTGGTATTTATGGGTGGAACCCGGGGTGTTGCCCCTATTGTTGGTGAGGTTGAGCAGGGGTCTTTGGCGCAGCAGGCCGGACTGGCGGCTGGGCAAGAAATTGTCGCGGTCGATGGTAAGGAAACCCCGACCTGGGAGCAGCTCAATATCCGCCTGCTCGAGCGGGTGGGTGAAACCGGCGAGCTGTCGATAGCGGCCAAATACCCAGAGTCGGATTTGATCTACGAATCCACGATTGTTCTGGATGGTTGGCTCAAGGGCGTGGCGGAACCGAACCCTGTGGCCGGGCTGGGTATTGAACTGTACCGCCCGAAAGTTGAGCCCGTTATTCAGGAAGTAGTAGCAGACAGTGCCGCCGAGCGCGCCGGAATGCAGGCCGGTGATCGTCTGGTTGCTGCGGACGGCCAGCCAATCGAAGATTGGATGGCTTGGGTCGACTATGTAAAAAGCCGTCCCGGTAAAGCGATTGAACTGGGGTACGAGCGCGAAGGCACTCGTCAAAACACGACGATTACACCCGCCGGACGAGAGCAAAAGGGCGAATTGATTGGCTTTGTCGGGATGGCTGTAGTGCCGCCGCCACCGATCCCGGACAGTTGGTTCCGCGAGTACCATTACGGGCCAGTAGAGGCATTTATTGCTGCCTCACACAAAACGGTGCACATGAGCGTGTTCACGGTGGAATCCATCTATAAGATGATCACCGGGCTGCTCTCACCAAAAAACTTGAGCGGGCCCATAACCATTGCTAAAGTGGCCGGCGCTTCGGCCGAGTACGGCCTGTCGGCCTGGCTGAATTTGCTGGCTTTGCTCAGCATCAGTCTGGCCATTCTGAACCTGCTACCGGTACCGGTGCTCGACGGTGGTCATATTGTATATGGCCTGGTCGAACTGGTTTCTGGTCGTCCGGTCACGGAGAAAGTGCAGATGGTTGCCAACCAGGTGGGCATTGTCCTGGTGGTTTGCCTGATGGTGTTCGCCCTCTATAACGATGTATTGCGCCTGTAAGCTGACCGGCTTTCAGAATAATGAGTAAATAGCTGCCGCAAGGTGCGCGGTGGCCAAGGACTGTTGGTGTTCTCAAAGATTGTGAAGCGATTTCTTGTCGGCTTATTAGTGTCTGTGTCGCTGGGCGCGTTTGCGGCTGAGCGTATTGTGGTTTCTGACATTCGTGTGGAGGGCCTGCAGCGTATCTCTGCCGATACGGTGTTTGCGGCGCTACCGCTCAATGTGGGCGACCGGGTATCCGAGGATATGCTCGCCCAGGCGGCGCGTTCTCTGTTCCGTACCGGTAACTTCGACGATATAAAGATCGGCCGCGACGGCGACGTGCTGGTTATTATCGTGGCTGAACGGCCTTCGATCAGTGAGATCACCATTGACGGTAACAAGGCGATTAAGTCCGAGGCGCTGCTTGATGGTTTGAAAAACGCAGGGCTTTCCGAGGGGCAGGTATTCAAGCGATCTACCCTGGAAGGGATGCGCATGGAGCTCACCCGTCAGTATGTGTCGCAGGGGCGTTATGATGCGAGCATTGAAACCGATGTTATTGCCCAGCCTCGCAACCGGGTAGCGGTGAGCATTCACGTTAATGAAGGCAGCACCGCTGCCATCAAGCATATCAATATTGTCGGTAATCATGCCTTCTCAGACGATGAGCTGCTGGACGAGTTTGAGCTCAAGCCTTCAGGCATGTTCAGCTGGATTACCAGCAGTGACAAATACGCCAGGGAAAAGCTCAAGGGTGATCTGGAGAAGCTCAGTTCCTGGTATTTGGATCGCGGCTATATCAAATTCAATATCGATTCTACCCAAGTGGCCATCAGTCCTGATAAAGAATCGGTATACATTACCGCCAATATTTCTGAAGGTGATGTCTACAATGTGGGCAAGGTTGAACTGTCTGGCGATGTGGTACTGCCGGAAGACCAGCTGACCCCCTATTTGCTTCCTAAACCAGAAGAAACTTTCTCCCAGGTGAAGGTCACCAATACCGAAGAATTGCTTACCAAGCGCTTGGGTAACGACGGTTATAACTTTGCCCGGGTGTCGGCTATTCCCGAAATCAACGACGACGAAAAGCTGGTCGATCTGAAGTTCTTCATTGATCCGGGCAAGCGAACCTACGTGCGACGTATCGATTTCTCCGGCAACCACCGCACCTCTGATGAAGTGCTGCGTCGGGAAATGCGGCAAATGGAATCGGCGCCGGCGTCGCAATCCAATATTGAATTGTCACGTATTCGTCTGGAGCGCCTCGGTTTCTTCAAGGAAGCGAAGGTCGAAACCCGGGAGGTGCCGGGTACCGACGATATGATCGACCTTGAATACGTGGTTGAAGAGCAGAGCTCGGGCTCACTGGCTGCCAGTGTGGGTTTCTCTCAGGACAGCGGCCTGATCCTCGGTGCCAATATCCAGCAGAACAACTTTTTTGGTACCGGTAAGCAGGTGGGTATCGGCCTGTCCCGGTCAAACTTCCTGACCAATGTCAGCTTTAACTATATGGAGCCTTACTACACCGAAGATGGTGTCAGTCGTGGTTTCAGCGTGTATTACCGCAAGGCAGATCTCGATGAGGTCAATATCGCCAGCTACACCACGAATACCGCCGGTGCGGCGCTGAACTTCAGCTATCCGCTGTCTGAAATACAGCGCCTGGGCTTCAGTCTTGGCTTTGCCAATACCGAAATTGAAGCTGGTATTGGTGCGGTTCAGGAGATCAAGTCGAGCCCGCGCTTCTTTGATTTTGTAAATCAGTACTTTGTGTCTGAGTTCGATTCTGCGACCGGCAAATACAACGATGCTGATAACGATGGCAAAGAAGCCCTGTTGCCAATTTCCGCGCTGTCGCCCAGTGCAACGCCAAGCAGCGAGCCAGGATTCCTCGATCTCTACGGTGACGAGTTCGACAATTACACCATTTCAACCAACTGGCGGCGATCTACCCTCAACCGCGGTTTGTTGGCGACTCGCGGCACCTCTCAGACCCTGTCACTGGAAGTCGCGTTGCCGGGTTCTGACACCGAATATTACAAGTTGATGTATAACGGCCAGTTGCTGGTTCCCCTGGTCAACGACTTTGTGCTGCGCTTTAAAACTGAGCTAGGCTATGGCGACGGCTACGGTGATCTTGATGAGCTGCCGTTTTTCGAGAATTTTTACGCCGGTGGGTTTGGGTCTATTCGTGGCTACAAGAGCAATACGCTGGGGCCGCACAGTACACCGGCCCAGATTTACCGCATCTCGCAGGCCGCGACCGGTTACGATGCTAACAATCAGGCAACGGGTTTGTCTGGCGCAGCGTACGTGGTTGACCCGTCGACCGGGCAACTTGTGTCTACATCCTTCGAAAACGATACAGACCCCTTCGGTGGCAATGTATTGATTGAAACCAGCATCGAACTGCTGGTGCCGCTGCCTTTCGTCAAAGATCAGCGCTCGGTGCGCTCGGGCTTTTTCTTTGACGCAGGCAATGTGTTCAGCTCCAATTGTCGCAGCAGTCAGCTCAATTGCTCAGGTGTCGACCTGTCCAAGCTGCGCTATTCCGCGGGTTTCGGCCTGACCTGGATCACCGGCATGGGACCGTTGACCTTCAGTCTGGCGCGCGCGCTTAACGACGAAGCTATTGATGAGACCGAAGTGTTCCAGTTCTCACTGGGACGTACCTTCTAACTTGAACGTAACGAAATAACATTGGGAGAAGTATTGTGTTGAAACTGAAAACTGTCGCCTTTTCGCTGTTGCTGGCGATTGCAGCCAGCGCTTCAATGGCTGCGGAAAAAATTGTCGTGCTGGACGTGCAGGCGGCAATACTTAATAGTGACAAAGCGCAGGAACGCCTGAAAGCCATGCGCGAGCAAAAGGAATTCAAGGCCAACCTCAAAGAAGTTGAAAAACTGCAGGAAGAGCACAACGAGCTGGTCGCCAAGCTGAAGAAAGACAGCGCGGTGATGAGTCAGGAGCAGTTGCAGGCGCAAACCCAGAAAATCAGCGAAAAGCGTTCTGACATCGAGCACGTTTATCGCAAATTGAAGGCCGCCGAGCAAAAACTTGTGCAAGAAGTGGTTCAGGATTTAGGGCCCAAGTTGCAGGAAGTGGTCAACAAAATGATCAAGGATGATGATATCGGTATGATCATCGATGCTAAGGCAACGCTGCACGTGACCAACGCCTACAATATTACGGCCAAAGTGACCGATAAAATCAATCAGGCCAAGTAAATCATGAGCCAGTCCTCGACCTATACCCTGGGTGAAATAGCAGAAAGTCTGCAGCTCGAGTGTGTCGGGGACCCTTCCCTCAGGATTAATGGCCTTGGTACTTTGGCGAGTGCGGATTCACATCAGTTAACTTTCCTCGCCAACCCCAAATACCAAAAGCAGCTCGCCGACACGAAAGCTGGCGCGGTGATTTTGCACCGCGATCTGGCTGCTGGTACCGACCTTCCAAAACTGTTGTCTGATAATCCCTATCTCTCGTTTGCCCGAGCCACAGCACTGTTTGACGACACGCCTTCGCCGCAGGGTATACACCCTTCGGCTGTGGTCGCTGCTACAGCACAATTAGGCAAAGGGGTAAGCATTGGCGCCAATGTTGTTGTGGGTGAACACTGCCGTATCGGTGCCGGTTCTGCGTTACATCCCGGGGTGGCGCTGTCGGACAACGTGCAGATAGGCGAAGGCTGTGTGCTGTTTCCCGGCGTTACGGTTTATCACCGGGTCAAGATTGGCAATGATGTGCGCGTACACTCCGGCGTTGTTATTGGCGCCGATGGCTTTGGCTTTGCGCCAAGCGGCGGTGCGTGGAATAAAATTTATCAGCTTGGCGGTGTGCAAATAGGTGACCGGGTAGAAATTGGCGCCGGCACCACCATCGATCGCGGTGCGTTGGATGATACGATTATTGGTAACGACGTAATTTTCGATAGCCAGGTACTTATAGCGCACAATGTGGTGATTGGTGATGGGTCGGCTTTTGCGGGAAGATCTGCTGTGGCCGGTAGTACAGTTATTGGCAAGCAGTGCACCGTGGGTGGCGGTGCCGGCATTGTAGGCCATTTAACGATTGCAGATCGGGTGCATGTTACCGCTTGTACCTTGGTGACTAAATCGATTACTGAGCCAGGCGCATCTTTCTCGTCTGGGACGCCGATGATGCCAACTAGCGATTGGCGCAAAAGTGCGGTGCGTTTTTCGCAGCTTGATAGCCTCTCTAAGCGTTTGGGCGAAATAGAAAAGCTTTTAAACAAAAACTCTGGGAACTAAAGTTTCATGTTGATGGATGTTAACGAAATCCGGGAGTACCTCCCGCACCGCTATCCCTTTTTGTTAGTGGATCGCGTAACCGAGCTTGAGCTAGGGAAAAGCATCACAGCGATCAAAAATATCACTATCAATGAGCCGATTTTTACCGGTCATTTTCCCGAGATTCCCATCTTCCCCGGGGTATTGATTATTGAAGCCATGGCCCAGGCGGCCGGTATTCTGGGTTTCAAAACCATGGACAAAAAGCCGTCGGACGGGTCGATCTACATGTTTGCCGGCGTTGATAACGTGCGTTTTAAACGGCAGGTGGTTCCCGGTGATCAGCTGGAAATGAAAGTGCAGTACGTTTCTGACAAACGTGGCATCTGGAAGTTTGAGTGCCAGGCCTATGTGGAAGGTAAACTCGCCTGTTCGGCCACTATCCTCTGCGCAGACCGGGCTCGCTGATTATGATAGACCCACGCGCCATTATTGATCCCTCAGCAAAAATTGGTGAGAACGTCGAGATTGGCCCATGGACAATCATTGGGCCAGACGTGGAAATCGGTGATGACTGTGTGATCGCCTCCCACGTAGTACTTAAGGGGCCCACCAAAATGGGCCGAAATAACCGTATCTATCAATTTTCGTCCGTTGGTGAAGATACCCCTGATCTCAAATATCAAGGCGAGCGCACCACTCTGACTATTGGTGACAACAATGTCATTCGTGAGGGGGTGACTATTCATCGCGGAACCGTGCAGGATCGCGCTGAAACGGTCATTGGCAATCACAACCTGCTGATGGCCTATGCCCATGTGGGACATGATTCAGTGTTGGGTGATCATTGCATCATGGTGAATAATGCTGCGCTTGCGGGCCACGTGGTGCTGGGTGATTGGGCAATCCTGGGCGGCTATGCGCTGGTTCATCAGTACTGCAAGCTGGGCGCCCACAGTTTTCTTGGCATGGGTGCTGCGGTGGGTAAAGACGTGCCGGCCTATGTAACCGTTACCGGTAACCCGGCAGAAGCCAAAGGCGTAAATGTAGAAGGCCTCAAGCGAAGAGGCTTTTCAAGTGACGCCATCAGCGATATTCGCCGTGCCTACAAAGTTATATACCGCCAGGGGCTGACGACCGAAGAGGCGCTAGCCAGGCTCGACGAGCTGGCCGAGAAAACCCCTGAGATTACGCTGCTATCCGATTCGATTCGACAATCATCGCGGGGCATTGTCCGCTAGCGTTACGTCGCGACTTTGCTTAGCAGTCGAGTCTGTTTACCACAACAATAATGTTGCCGGAGCCCATGGCGAAACGAAGACTACACATTGGTATTGTCGTCGGGGAGGCCTCCGGCGATATTCTTGGCGCAGGATTAATTAAGGCCCTGCAGCTGCGCGCCGCTCAGATTGGTATCGAACTTCATATTGATGGGGTTGGTGGGCCGCGCATGATCGCTGCCGGTTTTAACTCGCTGTATCCCATGGATCGCTTATCGGTCATGGGTTTCACCGAGCCTCTCAAACGCTTGCCTGAACTGCTGGGCATGCGTAAACATCTGAAGCAGCACTTCCGCGAAACTCGGCCCGATGTATTTATCGGGATCGATTCACCTGATTTTACGCTCAATATTGAAGCTGACCTGAAAAGCGTTGGCATCAAAACGGTTCACTACGTCAGTCCGTCGGTCTGGGCCTGGCGTCAGGGTAGAATCAAGACGATCGCGCGCGCGGTCGATTTGATGCTGACGCTACTACCCTTTGAAGCCGCGTTTTATGAAGCGCACAGTGTGCCTGTGCGTTTTGTCGGGCATCCGTTAGCGGATGAATTTCCTCTCGACGATCAGCGAGACACATCGCGAAAAATTCTGGGACTGGGCGACACCGATCGTGTATTGGCTGTGCTGCCTGGCAGTCGCGCTGGAGAAGTTGGGCAGCTTGCCCCTGCCTTTCTCGATACAGTGGACTGGCTTATGCAGCAACGCCCTGAGCTGAAGGTTTTGGTGCCGGCGGCCAGTGCTGAGCGGCGCCGGCAAATTGAAACGCTGCTGATCGACCGGGCGACAACCGTGCAATTACTTGATGGTCAATCGCGCGAGGCGATGGCGGCCGCTGATGCCGTGCTTATGGCGTCTGGAACGACTACGCTGGAAGCTATGTTGCTTAAACGGCCAATGGTCGTGGCCTATAAGATGGGTGGCTTTAGTTATGCCATTCTTTCACGCTTGGTAAAAACCCCTTATATCTCCCTGCCGAACCTGCTGGCGACAGAGAGTCTGGTGCCGGAAATCATTCAGAATGATGTACGGCCTGAGGTGCTGGGGCCGCTACTACTGGAGCGGCTAGATGGAAGCGATGCTGTTGATGCACTGAAGGTTCGCTTTACCCAACTGCATCGAGAGATTGCCCTGAATGCCAGTGACAGTGCCGCCGAGGCGATTTGGCAACTGATGGAGGCAGAACATGGCTGATCTGTTTGATAGTTTCGAGTTTCCGCCGCTGACCGCGGGTGTGGATGAGGTTGGGCGTGGGCCATTGGCCGGTGATGTCGTCACTGCCGCAGTTATCCTTGATCCGAATAATCCCATTGTGGGTTTGAATGACTCCAAAAAGCTGACCGAGAAAAAGCGGCTGGCGTTGTTTGACGAAATTCGGGAAAAGGCCTTGAGCTTTAGCATAGCCCGGGCGTCGATCGACGAAATCGACAGCCTCAATATTTTACAGGCGAGCCTGCTGGCGATGAAGCGCGCAGTCGAGGCGCTGCCGGTGCAGCCGCAGTATGTGTTAGTGGACGGCAATCGCCTGCCCAAGTGGAGCTACCCGGCACAGGCGGTCGTAAAGGGCGATAGCCTGCATGCCTGTATTGGTGCAGCGTCGATACTGGCGAAAGTAACCCGCGACGCTGAAATGGATGCTTTGGCTGAGCAATACCCTCATTATGGTTTCGCCAGCCATAAGGGGTATCCTACCAAAGTGCATCTGGATGCTCTGCGTGAACATGGGGTGACGCCGTTTCACCGTCGCTCTTACGCGCCGGTACGCAAAATTGTCGAGGAGCTTTCATGACCGGTTTTGTCCATCTTCGAGTGCATTCCGAATATTCCCTGTCGGACGGCATCGTGCGGATCAAGCCGCTGATCAAAGCTGTCGGCGAGCAGGGTATGCCTGCGGTAGCGCTAACTGATCGCTGTAACTTCTATGCGCTGATCAAATTTCACAAGGCCTGCTACAACGCGGGTATCAAACCAATCTACGGCAGTGACTTTTACCTGCGCGATGAGCATGACCCGGAGCATTTCAGCCAGATTGTGCTGTTGGCTCGCAACAATACGGGATATGCCAATCTACGCGTGTTGATCTCCCGCGCCTATCAGGAAGGCCAACAGCAGGGTAAACCCTATATACAGCGGCAGTGGTTGAGAGAGCTGGGCGAAGGTCTGATTGTGCTGTCCGGTGGCCGCGAAGGGGATGTGGGTCAATACCTCCTGTCGGGCAAGCGTGAGCTTGCGGCTGATTGCTTGCGAGGTTGGCAGCAGGACTTCCCGGGTAGTTATTACCTGGAACTGCAGCGCACTCACCGGGAATATGAAGAAGACTACCTGCACGCGGCAGTAGAGCTCGCAGCGGAACTGGACTGCCCAGTAGTCGCGACCAACGATGTGCAGTTTCTCAAAGCCGAAGAGTACGAAGCGCATGAGACCCGCGTGTGTATCGCTGACGGCAGAACCCTGGATGACCCGCGTCGTGCGCGTCGCTACAGTCAGGACCAATACCTGCGTTCGCCCGAAGAAATGGCTGAGCTGTTTTCCGACATTCCAGAAGCTCTGGAAAACACAGTTGAAATTGCGAAACGCTGCAATGTAGAAATCGAGCTGGGCACCTACTACTTGCCTGAGTACCCGATTCCTGAGGGCATGACGCAGGATGAGTTTTTCCGTCAGCTTTCGCACAAGGGGTTGGATGAACGGCTGGAGTTTTTGTTTGACACCAGCGCCCCGGATTTTCCGGAAAAGCAGAAGGAATATCGCGACCGGCTCGATTTTGAACTCAATATTATTCTGCAGATGGGGTTTCCCGGTTACTTCCTGATCGTGATGGACTTTATCCAATGGGCCAAGGATCACGGTATTCCGGTAGGTCCCGGACGGGGGTCGGGTGCCGGCTCTCTAGTCGCCTATGCGCTGAAGATCACAGACCTTGATCCTATCGAATACGATTTGCTGTTTGAGCGCTTCCTCAATCCAGAGCGGGTGTCCATGCCCGACTTTGACGTTGACTTCTGTATGGAGGGTCGCGACCGGGTGATCTCCTACGTGGCCGATCACTATGGCCGCGAGGCGGTGAGCCAGATCATTACTTTCGGCACCATGGCCGCCAAGGCGGTGGTGCGCGATGTCGCGCGGGTTCAGGGTAAGCCTTATATGGTGGGCGATAAACTGTCCAAATTGATTCCCTTTGAAGTGGGCATGACCCTGGAAAAAGCCTACGAACAGGAGGAGGCGCTGCGCCAGTATCTGGCTGAAGACGAAGCCGGTCAGGAAATCTGGGATATGGCCCTCAAGCTCGAGGGTATTACCCGCGGGGTAGGTAAGCACGCCGGGGGGGTGGTGATAGCGCCCTCGCGCCTGACGGACTTCTCGCCGTTGTATTGCGATGAAACCGGCAGCGGCCTAGTCACCCAGTACGACAAGAACGATGTGGAAGAGGCGGGGCTGGTCAAGTTCGACTTTCTTGGCTTGCGCACCCTGACCATCATCGATTGGGCGCTGGAAATCATCAACGGCAAGCGCGAGAAAGCGGGCGAGGAAGCGCTGGATATCATGGCGATCCCGCTGGACGATGCCGACAGCTTTACGCTGTTGAAGCGCGCCGAGACCACAGCGGTTTTCCAGCTCGAATCGCGCGGCATGAAAGACCTGATCAAACGCCTGCTACCCGACCGCTTTGAAGATATCGTGGCACTGGTGGCTCTGTTCCGGCCGGGGCCGTTGCAGTCCGGTATGGTTGACGACTTTATCAACCGAAAACACGGGCGGGAAGAACCGTCTTATCCCCATCCCCAGTATCAGCATGAATGCCTGAAACCGATACTGGAGCCAACCTACGGCATTATTCTGTATCAGGAACAGGTGATGCAGATTGCCCAGGAAATGGGCGGCTACTCCCTTGGTGGCGCTGATCTGTTGCGTCGAGCGATGGGTAAGAAAAAACCGGAAGAGATGGCGAAACAGCGGGAGTTGTTTCTCGCCGGTGCAGTGGAGAAGGGTTTCGATAAGGACCTGGCCTCCAATATCTTTGATTTGATGGAAAAATTCGCCGGCTACGGTTTTAACAAATCTCACTCGGCCGCCTACGCTCTGGTGTCGTATCAGACCGCTTGGCTCAAGGCGCATTACCCCGCTGAATTCATGGCTGCGGTCATGAGTTCGGAATTGGACAATACCGACAAGATCGTAACCTTTATCGAAGAATGTCGGGCGATGAAGTTGCCGCTGAAGTTGCCCGATGTGAATCAGGGTGAGTACAAGTTTACGGTTAACGATGCCGGAGAAATCATCTACGGCCTGGGCGCAATTAAAGGGCTGGGTGAAGGGCCGGTGGAAAATTTGATTGCCGCGCGTAAAGCCGGCGGTACTTTCAAAAACCTGTTTGATTTTTGTACCCGAACTGACCCGCGCAAGGTTAACAAGCGCGCACTGGAGGCGTTGATTCGCGCAGGAGCCTTCGACTCTCTGGGTGAAGACCGCGCCGTGCTGATGGCGAGCCTTCCGGAAGCGGTGAAAGGTGCCGAGCAGACCGCCAAAAACGAAGAAGCCGGTATGCTCGATATGTTTGGTGAAACGCTAGCTGCTGACGAGCGCGACGTGTACGAAGATTTTCGCAATGTGCGCCGCTGGAATACCCGCGAGCGCCTGCAGGGCGAGAAGGATACTCTGGGCCTGTATGTTACCGGTCACCCGATAGATGATTACGAAGCAGAGATTCGTCAATTTGTTCCCAAGCGCATTGTCGATCTGAAGCCGGACAATCAGAACTGCAAGGTGGCTGGGCTGGTCGTGGGTATGCGGGTGATAAAGACCCGCCGTGGCGACATGGCAGTGGTTACCCTCGACGACCGCAGTGCCCGGATCGATGCGGCCCTTTACTCCGAGGCCTTCCAGCAATGCAAGGAGAAACTCGGTAAGGATCAGATCCTGGTGGTGGAAGGCAAGGTGTCACCGGATGACTTCACCGGTGGTCTGAAAATGTCGGTCGACAGCCTGCTGACGCTGGCCGAGGCACGCGAAGCTCGGGCACGTCGCCTGCGCTTGCAATTGAATGCCGAGCAAATGGGGCAATTTATCCAGCGGATTAAGTCCCACCTGCATCACGCTAAAGGTGGCTCCTGCCCGGTGGTCATCGCCTACCAGCGCGAAGAATGCAGCGCAGATATTCGCTTGGGGGAAGAGTGGCAGGTGCGTCCAAGTGACGAACTGATTCATCGTTTACGTGACGACTGCGGCATTAATAACGTGGTCATCGATTACGATTAACGTATAATGCTGTGCTCTTACGCATTGTTTTTTAAGCAAAAAAAAGTGTTCAGTGTTAACTCAGTAGAGACTCAGCAGAGAAAGCCCAGTAATGAATCCGAACTATCTAGACTTTGAACAGCCCATCGCCGAACTGGAAACCAAGATTCAGGAATTGCAGTTGGTGGGCAACGACAACGATCTCAACATTACTGAGGAAATCAACAAACTGCGGGAAAAGAGCACCAAGCTCACCGAAAAGATTTTCGGCTCGTTGACCTCATGGGATATCGTCAAAGTGGCGCGCCACCCCATGCGTCCCTACTCGCTGGACTACATCAATCGTATCTTTGATGATTTCGATGAGCTGCATGGCGACCGTCGGTTTGGCGATGATAAGGCCATCGTTGGGGGTATTGCCCGCCTTGGTGGCAAGCCGGTGATGGTGATTGGTCAAGAGAAGGGCCGCGGCGTGCAGGAGAAGGTCAAGCGCAACTTTGGTATGCCTAAACCCGAAGGTTATCGCAAGGCCCTGCGTCTGATGGAACTGGCTGAGCGTTTTAAATTGCCGGTGATTACGTTGATTGATACACCCGGAGCCTATCCTGGTATCGACAGCGAAGAGCGGGGCATCAGTGAGGCCATCGCCCAGAACCTGGCGGTTATGTCGCGCCTGAAAACCCAAGTTATCTGTGTTGTGGTGGGTGAGGGCAGTTCTGGTGGAGCCATTGGCATTGGCGTTGGTGATCACTTGGCCATGCTTCAGTATTCCACCTACTTTGTCATCTCGCCAGAAGGCTGCGCCAACATCATCTGGAAAACCAGCGAGAAAGCGCCGGATGCAGCGGAAGCCATGGGGGTTACCTCCACTGTGTTGGAAGAATTGGGCATTGTTGATGCCACCATTCCCGAGCCATTGGGCGGTGCCCATCGGGATATCGACCTGATGGCCGAGCGATTGAAGAAACACCTGTTGGAACAGCTGCAGGAATTGCAATCTCAGCCGATGGACGATTTGCTGGCGCGACGCTACGAGCGCCTGATGTCATACGGTAATAGCTAAGGCGCTTTGCCGGGTTCGCTATGGAATCCGTACTTCTAGACACACTGAAGCCATATCTCGACCGCCCACGCTGGGTGGTTGCCTTCAGTGGCGGGCTGGATTCCACGGTGCTGTTGCACGCACTTACCCGGTTAAAAGAGCATCCCTCCCTGCATGCCCTGCACATCCACCATGGGCTGCAGGCGCAGGCTGATGATTGGCAGAGACACTGTAAGCAGTTTGCCGAATCGCTGGGTGTGTCTTTTCACACCGCGAATGTGTCTGTTGATGACTGTGCCAGCGTTGAGGACGCAGCGCGTCGCGCACGCTACGCAGCCTTTGGTGATGCCCTGAATGCAGGTGATGTGCTGTTGCAGGCCCACCATTTGGATGATCAGGCGGAAACGCTGCTTTTACGATTGTTTCGCGGCACCGGTCTTGAAGGCTTGAAAGGTATTCCCACCGCCCGCGAGCTGGGCGATGCCATACTTGTTCGGCCGTTGCTCGGGCTGTCTCGCGCCGAACTTGAAGACTATGCCAGAGAGCACCAGCTCAGCTGGATAGAAGACCCCAGTAACCACGACACCGGCTTCGATAGAAACTACTTGCGCCACAACGTGCTGCCACAGGTGGAGGCCCGCTGGCCGGCCTACCGCGCTACGCTGGCCAGGCTAGCCAGCCTTGCGGAAAGTGCGCTGCCCGAAGATTCCATCAGCAACTTGACCTTTCACACTCGCACAAGCACCTGGTCCGCACTTGATCTTGAGTCGCTGCGCAGTCTGGATGAGGGCAGTCGCAATGCTGCGCTGCGCCAGTGGTTGTCGCAGACCGGGCTCACCCCTTCGCTGGCACAACTGCAGGCACTACAGAAATCCATGCTTTGGTCTTCCGCAGACGCAGAACCCGTATTCGAGCTGGGCGAGTTTCAAGTGCGCCGTTTTAAGGAAGTATTGTATATCACCAGCCTTACACCATTTGATCCGAGCCTTGAGTTGGCATGGGACGGTGGTTCGGTGTTGGATATTCCCGGCGTAGGCAAACTTAGTGCAGTCGGTGGCAGTCAGCCAGAGCGGTTTACGGTGCATTTTCGTCGTGGCGGTGAACGCTGTCAGCCTGCAGGTAGGGCGCATTCCCAACGACTGAAAAAGTTGCTCCAGGAAAGTGATGTGCCGCCTTGGCGGCGTGATCGGCTGCCGCTGATATATCTGGATGGGGAGCTAGCCGCCGTTGCCGACCTTTGGGTTTGCGCAGATTACGCCGAACGGCTGGCAGAGTGGCGTTTTGTCTGGGAGCCTGCAGGCTAAATTACGGTATATGCCGCAAAGCCCGCGACGGGCAACCGTATAGAGTTGTCTACGCCAGCTGCGCCACGCGCATTGAGATGCAGGCTAGCCGCCGACGGACTGCAGTACAGGTGGCTGTGCCGCGAGCTCCAAGCCGTCGGGCGGGGGGAGGTTGGTGAACACGCGCAGCAACTCCCGGCCGCATTCATCGGTTTCCCGGATAATATTCATCAAACTGGAAAAGCCCACCCCATCGACGCCATCAGAGCGGTATGCATCATCGCTCAGCCTTTGCATCTCCTTGCGATGTATGGCGTCTTCCTGCGCCAGAGAGCCGTGACTCAATTCGCCGTTAAGTGTTGCCTGCCCCATCGTCAGCAAATGTTCCATTCGTCGTTTCAGGGCTTCTCGAAGCGTTGTCGCACTGTCAGCGCTGTCGCTCCACAGTGGTTCCATATCGTCCTGCACGTCCTTGATGGACTTGGCCGCATACACGGCCTTGCGTACGCTCGCCAGGAGTGATTCGAGATGGTTTCGTTGCTCCGGCGCCAGGCCGTCTATCTGGTTGGCGTAGGCCGCGATCTCACCTTCCAGCTCTTTCAATGATTCATAGTGATCCAGATAAACACCCATGCCGGGAGGAAGGGGTGTTAAAGGATTGCCGTGGCTGGCGTAAAATTGCATTTGACTGTGATACGCCTGTCCGAGCAGCTGAAAAGTGCGCGCCAGCAGTAGCAGGGTTTCTTGATGGAGCGCGACGGCGGCGGCTTCGGGGATTGACACCGGGACCTTGTGGATAATCTCCGTCACGCCGTGATGCTGGCCGACATTCTGCTCCAGCCAGTCTGCCAGCCGGCGAATGATGGGCAGTACCAGAAAGATGCCGATGAAATTGAAGCTGCTGTGAAATACCACCAGTTGCAGCAGGTTGTCATTCAGGTCGACGCGATCAAAAACGTAGGGCGCCAGCGGTAGCATGACAAAATAGGCGAATAGCGCTGTGAGGGTGTTGTAGATCAGGTGGAACATCGACACCTGCCGTTTTACGGAGGCGCCTGAAGCACCCGCCAGCAGTAGGGTACTGGTCGTACCCAGATCAGCGCCGATCACCATGGCTGCTGCCGCAGTGAAATCAAACAGCCCGGCATGCAGGCCTGACAGCACGAGCATGACCACCGCCGATGACGACTGAATGACGGCCGCCAGTAGCAGGCCCAGGCCAAGAAACCAGATAATAGACCAACCCACCAGAAAGCTGAGGTCCGTGTTTTTGGCCAGATCTTCAACACCGGTTTTCATGGCGTCCAGACCAAATAGCAATAGGCCCAGCCCCAGCAGTAGATGCCCCAGGCTTTCCCAGCGCAGGCGACCGTCGAGCCATACCTTCAGTAGCGCACCGATACCCATCAGCGGTAGCGCGAAGGCGTCCAGTTCGAGTTTGAATCCCAGCCAGGTCACGATCCAGCCGGTCATGGTGGTGCCCAGGTTTGCGCCAAGAATTACCCCCAGTGCGTTGCGCATGGGCATGACACCAGCTCCCACGAAGGCCAGTACCAGTAGCCCAAGCAGGGAGCTGCTTTGCAGCAGTGCGGTGAGAATTACGCCCAGCGGCACGGCCAGCCACAGGCTGGCGGTGGCACCGCGTAAGGACTTGACCACGGCCCGGTTCAACAGGGATTTCAGTGACAACTCGAGAAAAAACATACCCAGCATGAACAGGCCGAGACCAGATACCAGCAAGCTCCAGTCAATCGAGAAACTCATTTGTTCTCCAGTTCGTTCAGGTACTGCTGTCGT
Source organism: Litorivivens sp. (assembly GCF_057445395.1). Taxonomy (NCBI): domain Bacteria; kingdom Pseudomonadati; phylum Pseudomonadota; class Gammaproteobacteria; genus Litorivivens; species Litorivivens sp. The sequence continues at coordinate 96,360 of NZ_JBVBUV010000003.1, read as the reverse complement.
ATTGCCTGATCGCCAGACGGGTAAGGTCCGGCGAGCTTTTGTAAAGCTTCCAGCACGCGCAGGCAGACCACGCGACGGCACAGGCCTTTATCGTCGGCCGGCACAATATGCCAGGGCGCGTCGTCAGTGTGTGTCTGACGCAGGGCTTCGTCAGCATAACCCAAGTGCCGGGCACGTTCATGCCAGCTGTGAATGTCAGAGGGGTCGAATTTCCAGTGTCGCTCCGGGTCAGTTAGTCGCTGTTTCAGGCGCTCGCGCTGCTTTTTGCGTCCGATATGCAGCCAGAATTTCAACGTCGCAGTGCCATTGAGTGCCAGATGCTTTTCGAACTGTCGGATGGATTGGTACCGTGCCATCCAATGGCTGTCAGGCTCTGGCTTGTCGTCTGTAAGACAGCGTTCCGCCAACACGGCCTCATAGTAACTGCGATTCATCAACGTGACTTTGCCCACAGAGGGTAGGTGGGGTTGTACCCGCCAGAGAAAATCGTGCGCGCGCTCAAGGCTGCTGGGTACGCCAAATCCAACCGCCTGAAAGCCCATAGGGTCCATTCCTGCGCACACCGCACGAATGCAGCCGTCTTTGCCGCTGGTGTCCAGACCCTGAAAGATAATGAGCAATGCCGCTTTTCGCGATGCCCAAAAGCGGCGCTGTGCGGCGACAAGTGCGCCCTGCACGTCGGGCAGTTTCAGCGGCGAAAAATCGTCCGGAAAGCCACTGGCGTATTTCTCCAACGACCGGTCTGAGCCGCTCTGCAGTGCCCAAGAAGAATGGCCTAGCTTTAACATTCTGTTATCCAATCAAGGACATGAAGTCAGTATAGAACAGGGCTGAGCCGTGTGATGTGGTTAGATGATGAAATTCCGGGAGAGGCAGGCGGCGGTGTTAATAGCCCTTTTTGCTTTTCACCTGTGTCTGCGATGAAATGGCAGTGCAACTATCGACGAAAGTGTTGACCATGTTCAAACGTATCCATCATGTGGCGATCATCTGCTCAGACTATGTGGTATCAAAACGGTTCTATACTGAAATACTGGGTTTGAGGGTGCTTGCCGAAAACTACCGGCCGGATCGGGACTCTTACAAGCTTGATTTGTGTTTGCCTGATAACAGTCAGATTGAGCTGTTTTCTTTCCCGGGTAGCCCGGCACGTCCTAGTTATCCTGAGGCGCAGGGCCTGCGGCACCTCGCGTTTGCGGTAGATGATGTAGTACAGGCCGCCGCACATCTCAATAGGCATGGGGTCGAAACCGAAGCCATCCGTGTCGATGAATACACCGGGCAGCGCTTCACTTTCTTCCAGGATCCAGATGGGCAGCCGCTAGAAATTTACGAGTCAGTGTAGCGCCGTTTTGAAGCGTAGCCCCTGCGTTTGACTAAAACACATTGGCGCTACGCTGAGTGCTAGCGGCGACTTTTTAGTCATTGTAATAAGGGCTTTCACGGCTTTTAGAATATTGCTTCATATACCCCCTAAAGTTACTTCTCGTGATTCACCTCTTAACTATACTCTGCGTATCGTAGTGCCCGCCGGGGCCGTAACAGGTGACAGCACGAGGATAAGACCATGCTTACCATCACACCTACTGATCAAAATCGCGTTGATATTGAAATGCAGGGCTCTATCACAAAAGAGGAGATGCAAAACTTTCTTCAAGAGCTGCATCAGGTCGCTGCAAACATGGAGCACGGGCACATGGTATTCAATGTCAGTGACTTTCACTGGCCGTCGTTGGGCGCTATCGGTTTTGAGTTAACCCACATCGGTGCATTTTTCAAAGCCTATAAACACTTTGAGCGTATCGCGGTACTCTGCGATAAAACCTGGGTGCGCAAGGTGAGTGATTGGGAGGGGCACCTTCTGTCCTGGGTTGAAATAAAAGGCTTTACGTTGGATGAGCGGGAGCTGGCTATTCACTGGCTCGAGCACGGAGATGCTGAACAGGCTGCCTGAATAACGGCAGACGTACCGCCTTCCTGTCTTTTGATCTTCATGGCGCCGGGCTGGCTCCCGGTCGCTGTGATAGATGCTTCCCGTAAGTTAGTATTCGCTGATTTCCCTCCTCTATTGGCGCTGCTTCCGTCAGCGCTGATGCTTGAAATATGGCGTGAGCCGGTATGTGACTTCAGGCCACAAATCAGGCCTCTATAATAGTTGAGTAATTTACTAGGTTTTGTCACAATATAGGGCGCTTTCACGGCGGGCCCTGATATGCGTATAGCTGTCGGGGGCGGTCTTGTAGGTGAGCTGTAGTTAATTGATTTCTATAGAATTATTGAGTCCAAGACTATGTCACAAGGCGAACAGGCCCAAATCGATACCCTGCTGAAAAACGACTACGAGGCAGGTTTTTATACCTCGGTCGAGTCAGATACCTTGCCTCCCGGGTTGGATGAGGACGTCATCCGCTTTATTTCCGGCAAAAAGGGTGAGCCCGAATGGATGCTGGAGTGGCGTCTTGAAGCTTATCGCGGCTGGCTGGAAATGACCGAACCGGAGTGGGCGCACGTGCGTTACCCCAAGGTCGATTTTCAGGCCTTGTCTTATTTCTCTGCACCGAAAAGCATGGCGGACAAGCCCAAGAGCCTGGAAGAAGTTGATCCAGAGCTGTTGCGTACCTACGAGAAGCTGGGCATTCCGCTACATGAGCAGGAAATGCTGGCCGGTGTTGCCGTGGATGCGGTGTTCGATTCTGTGTCTGTGGCGACCACTTTCCGTGGCAAACTCAAAGAGGCGGGCGTCATTTTCTGCTCGATTTCAGAGGCGGTGCATGACTATCCGGAGCTGGTGAAGAAATATCTGGGGTCCGTGGTACCGCGAAAAGACAATTTCTATGCGGCGCTGAACAGCGCGGTATTCAGCGACGGATCCTTCGTTTACATACCCAAGGGCGTGCGTTGCCCGATGGAGTTGTCCACCTACTTTCGAATCAACGAAGCCAAAACCGGTCAGTTCGAGCGCACCCTGATTATCGCCGAAGAAGGCAGCCATGTGAGCTACCTCGAAGGCTGTACAGCCCCCATGCGCGATGAAAACCAGTTGCACGCCGCTGTGGTTGAGCTGGTGGCACTGGATAATGCGCAGATCAAGTATTCCACTGTGCAGAACTGGTATCCCGGCGACAAGGAAGGCAAGGGCGGTATCTACAACTTTGTGACCAAGCGCGGTGTGTGTCACGACAGCGCCAAGATTTCCTGGACTCAGGTAGAAACCGGATCTGCGGTTACCTGGAAATACCCCAGTGTGGTACTGCGCGGTGACAACAGCGTGGGTGAATTTTATTCGGTCGCGCTGACCAATAATTTCCAGCAGGCCGATACCGGTACCAAGATGATCCACATGGGCAAGAACACCCGCTCAACCATCATTTCCAAAGGTATTTCCGCAGGTCAGAGTCAGAATGCCTACCGCGGCCTGGTGCGGATGAGCCAGCGCGCTGAAGGCGCTCGCAATTACACTCAGTGCGATTCCCTGTTGATCGGTGATCGCTGTGGTGCCCATACCTTCCCGTATATCGAAAGTCGTAATCCGAGCGCGGTGGTGGAACACGAGGCGACCACGTCCAAGGTGAGTGAAGATCAGCTTTACCTGTGCCAACAGCGCGGGTTGGATGCGGAGAAAGCGGTATCGCTGATCGTGAACGGATTTTGTAAAGAGGTGTTCAAGGAGCTTCCCATGGAGTTTGCGGTAGAAGCCGGCAAACTGCTGGAAGTGAGCTTGGAAGGTTCTGTAGGTTAACAGTCTTAAGGGTTCGGTTGCTTAACACACCGTTAGCGAAATCAGAGCCTGTAAAAGTTTTTGGAGAAAATCAGTCCATGTTGTCTATCAAAGATTTACGCGCCAATGTCGGTGACAAAGAAATACTGAAAGGCCTCAGCCTGAATGTGAAGGCCGGTGAAGTGCACGCCATTATGGGGCCGAACGGTTCCGGTAAGAGCACCCTTGGTCACGTATTGGCCGGTCGGGAAAACTACGAAGCAACTGCTGGCAGCGTCGAATTTGATGGCAAGAATCTGCTCGAGATGGATATCGAGGAGCGCTCTCGCGAAGGCCTGTTTCTGGCATTCCAGTACCCGGTTGAAATCCCCGGCGTGAGCAATATGGAGTTCTTGAAAACTGCCGTCGACGCAGTGCGCGAACACCGAGGTCTGGAAGCGATTGATTCCGTACAGTTTATGAAACTGGCGCGGGAAAAGTGCAAAGCGGTAAATCTGGATGACCAGTTTCTTAAGCGCGGTGTAAATGAAGGGTTTTCCGGCGGTGAGAAAAAGCGCAACGAGCTGATGCAAATGATGCTGCTCGAACCCAAGCTGTGCATCATGGATGAGACTGACTCTGGCCTTGATATTGATGCGCTGCAAGTGGTTGCTGAAGGTGTTAATGCCATGCGCAGTGAAGATCGCGCCATTGTTCTGGTGACGCACTATCAGCGTCTACTTGATTATATTCAACCAGACTACGTGCACGTACTCTCCGGCGGCAGGATCATCAAATCCGGCGATCGCTCGCTGGCGCTGGAGCTGGAAGAAAAAGGCTACGGCTGGATCACGAAAGAGGTCGCGTAATGACAGCGTTTACCCAACAAGCGGCAGATTTAACGCCAGCGGGACTCGACTGGCTGGCCGACTTTAACAAGCGTGGCCGCGATCGCTGGAAAGTCACCCCGTTTCCAACTCGCAAAACCGAAAGCTGGAAATACACTAGCTTGCAAGCGTTGGCTGACGGTAGCTATTTGCGCTGGTCGCAGGCAAAAGGCGCTGAACTCTCCGAGCAGGTAGACGCCATTGAAGGTCTGGATGCCTGTGCGCTGGTTTTCGTAAACGGTGTTTTTGCCGAGAACCTGTCGTGCAATAAGTTGCCGGAAAGCGTGGAGATCGTGCGTTTTTCTCAAGCCAATGCCACGCAACAAAAGGTAATTCTGGCGAAGCTCGGTAGCATAGCCGACAGTGAAAAGCACCTGTTTGCGGCCCTGAACGACAGCTGGCTGCAAGAGGGCGTTTACCTGCATGTGGCGAAAAATGCCCAGGTTAAAACACCCATTTACATACACCATATTACGACGCCTGAGACCGAGAACTTTGCGGTGAATCAGCGCTTGCTGTTACATGTGGAAACGTCAGCTGAAGCGACAGTGGTTGAGCATTTCAGTAGCACTGATGAAGCACAAAACTGCTTTACCAATGCGGTAACCGAAGTGCAGCTCGATGCTAACGCACGCCTGACGCACTACCATCTGCATCTGGAGGAGGAGAATACCCTTCATATCGGTGGAGTGCATGTGAACCTGGAGCGCGATGCCACGCTCAACAGTTTTATGATGAGCCTGGGCGCCAACCTGCAGCGCACCGATGTTGTGGTTAATCACAAAGGCGAAGGCGCGCATTGTGGTTTGAATGGCATTTACCTGCCGAACCACAAACACACGGTGGATTTTCATACCTGTATTGAACATGCCGTACCCAACTGCACCACGCATGAAGTGTTTCGCGGCATTATCGGCGATCACGGCAAGGCGGTATTCAATGGTCGTATCCATATTCATCAGGACGCCCAGAAAACCGTTGCCGATCTCAGCAATAAAAATCTGCTGACGAGTCATAGCGCGGAAGTGGATACCAAGCCGGAGCTGGAAATTTACGCCGATGACGTAAAATGTAGCCACGGAGCGACCATAGCCCAGCTGGAGGAAAAGGCGCTGTATTACCTGCAAAGCCGGGGTGTGGATCGTGAACGGGCAGAAATTATGCTCAGCTTTGGTTTTATCAATGAGTTGTTGGAACAGCTGGCCCATATTCCGGTGCGCAATTATCTGACACCGCTAGTGTCTGAACTGTTCGAGAAAAAATTTGACCGGGCGAGGGCTGCGGCATGAGTGCGGCAGCGGCATCCATCAAGGGGTTTGATGCCAGTGCCCTGCGCAGTGACTTTCCAGCATTGCAGCAGGAGGTCAATGGTCAGCCCCTGATTTATCTCGACAATGCGGCGACCACGCAGAAACCGCAGTCGGTGATTGATGCGCTGTCTCATTACTATTCGCACGATAACTCCAATGTGCATCGCGGTGCTCACACGTTGAGTGATCGCGCGACGCTTGCCTTTGAAGATGCCCGCAAAAAAGTGCTGCAGTTTATTAACGCCTCCAGCACGAAGGAGGTGTTATGGACTCGTGGTACCACCGAAAGCATTAATCTGGTCGCCAGCAGTTACGCCCGTTCGGTGTTAAAAAAAGGCGACCGGGTTCTGGTGTCGGCGATGGAGCATCATTCCAATATAGTGCCCTGGCAACTCGCCGCGCAGGCATGCGGCGCCGAGGTTGTGCCCATTCCCGTATCCGAAAATGGCGAGCTTGAGCTGGAAGCATACAAAGTATTGCTCGATGAGCGGGTCAAGCTGGTTGCGGTAGGACATGTATCGAATGCGCTGGGCACGGTTAATCCTGTCAAGGAAATTACTGAGCTGGCCCACAAGGCTGGTGCAAAAGTCCTGATCGATGGCGCCCAGGGTGTGCCGCACTTTGACGTGGATGTGCAGGCGCTGGACTGTGATTTTTATGCTTTTTCCGGCCACAAAATGTATGCCCCCACAGGGATTGGGGTGTTGTACGGCAAAGAGTCATTGCTGGAACAGATGCCGCCCTATCACGGCGGTGGCGAAATGATCAAAACCGTGAGTTTTGAAGGTACGACCTTTAACGAACTGCCTTTTAAGTTCGAGGCGGGCACACCCAATATTGGTGGTGCCGTGGCCCTCGCGGCGGCGGTGGATTATCTGCAGGCGTTGGATCGCACGGCATTGGCCGCCCATGAGGCAGCTCTGATGCAATATGCTCATGATAAGGCTGGTCAGTTTGATGGGCTCAAGCGCATCGGTTGTGCCAAGACGATTGCTGGCGCCTTCTCATTTTTGCTTGAGGGCGTGCACCCGGCAGATGTCGGTATGTTGCTCGATCAGCAGGGCATTGCGGTGCGCACGGGCGATCACTGTGCCCAGCCCATTATGAAACAGTTTGGAATTCCGGGCACAGTGCGGGCCTCTTTTGCCCTATATAACACCTTTGAGGACATCGATGCCCTGTTTGCCGGATTGGCGAAAGCCAAAACTTTTTTGCTTTGAGTTGCTCTAAGTCAACAGTGGTTGGAGTGAGAGTATGAGTGTAGAAACCTTTATACCCGGAACAGAACCTTCTGGAACGGATGTGCCTGCCTTGAGCGTCACCGACGCGGCGCAGGAACACTTTCGCAAGCAGCTGGCCGAAAAGCCGGATGCTGCGATTCGCTTGTCGGTGAAGGAAAGTGGCTGTACCGGTTACAAGTATGTGATCGATATTGTCGAGCAGAAAACGGCTGATGATATTGCGATTGTCCTTGATAACGGCGTCAATCTGTATGTGGCGCCGGATGCCATGGCGATGATGCGTGGCACCACGATTGACTACACCCGAGAAGGCCTTAACCGCACATTGAAGTTTATCAATCCGAACGTATCGGATGAGTGCGGCTGTGGCGAAAGCTTTAGTGTGAATTGAGGTTAGCGAAACACATGGAACGCAGAATGGTGACCACAGTCACCGATTGTCCGGGGCGGATTGTTCCGGTGGGCACTCCCATTACCATCCCCAAGGACAACTTTGTCACTATCACCCAGGCGTTGGGAGGTAATTACACCGTAACCTACAACGGCAATATGGTGCGGGTTGACGGTACTGATGCGGCGGCGCTCGGTTTGGAACCGGAAGTTTTGGCGTTCGAGCAGCCCGATGGCGAAGACATCCTGGAGGAGCAGGTTTGGGATGCTCTGCGCACTGTGTTTGATCCGGAAATCCCCGTAGATCTTGTAAACCTCGGGCTGATATACAAAGTGGAGATTGATCAATCCGCGAAAGCAGTGGATATCGAGATGACGCTGACTGCGCCGGGTTGCGGTATGGGCCCTGTGCTGGTGGGCGACGTCGAGTACCGCGTGGCGCAGGTGCCAAATGTGCGGGCTGTGACGGTGGAGCTGGTGTTTGATCCGCCATGGAATCGGGAAATGATGTCGGAAGAGGCTCAGCTGGAAACGGGGATGTTTTACTGATGGATGCGCGTGTAAGCGACAACCCTTTTGGGCGCAGTATTACGGCAGACGATATTGTCGATACCCTCGGGTTTTTCGACAGCTGGGAAGACCGCTACAAATACATTATTGATCTGGGTAAGGAATTGCCCGATATGCCCGACGATTTGAAAACAGATGATCGTCTTATTCGTGGTTGTCAGAGTCAGGTGTGGCTGGAAACTGAGAAGCACGCCGACAGCTTCGAGTTTCAGGCAGACAGTGATGCCTTTATTGTGAAAGGGCTGCTGGGGGTAATCCTTGCTGCCTACAACAATAAAGCCGCAAACGAGATATTGGCGTTCGATATTGAACAGTATTTTGAACAGCTGGACTTGCTGCGCCACCTAAGCCCCACGCGCGGCAATGGTTTGCGAGCCATGGTGCAGCGTATCCGCGATATTGCTGCCGATAAGGCTGCAGGGCAGGCAGGTTAATCATGTCACTGGATAATATTCGCATTGTTCTGGTGAACACCTCCCATCCGGGCAATATCGGTGCGGTGGCGCGGGCCATGAAAAATATGTGTGTCAGTGACCTGGCGTTGGTGGCACCGAAAAAGTTTCCCCACGACGAAGCCACCTGGCGCGCCTCTAACGCGACTGATGTGCTGGACAACGCGACGGTGTTTGAAACGCTGGAAGATGCCATTGCCGATTGCGCTTTGGTGATCGGTACCAGCGCGAGAGGGCGGCGAATTCCGTGGCCGCTGCTGGATCCGCGCCATTGTGCGAAGCAGGCCTACGGTGAAGCCAGCAAGCACAAAGTCGCGCTGGTATTTGGTCGTGAAGATCGCGGTTTAACCAATGAAGAGCTGCAGCAGTGCAATCTACACGTCAATATTCCGGCGAATGAGGAATACAGCTCGCTGAATCTCGCGATGGCGGTACAGGTGCTTTGCTACGAGCTACGCATGACCTCGCTGGACGGCGAGCTCAGTGGCAATCCGTTGGAAGAGTGGGATCAGCCGCCAGCCACGGCTGACGCGTTAGAGCGCTATATGGAGCATCTCGAAGAAACCCTGATTGCACTGGGCTTTCTGCGCGCGGATGCGCCCAAGCAATTGATGACCCGGCTGCGCCGTCTGTATACCAGAGCGCGGCCAGATGAGATGGAAATGAATATTCTGCGTGGCATTCTTACCTCCACGCAGTATCAGCTACGCCAGCAAAATGCTGACACGCCATCGGCCGCTGCGGCCGACGAAAGCAGTTCTGCTTAGATAACTTGGGAGTCTCGTGTGCGATGCAGCACGAGGGGAGGTCATAGAGAACAATGCGATTGACCACAAAAGGCCGTTACGCGGTCACGGCGATGCTGGATCTGGCGCTGCACAGTGATCAGGGGCCGGTGAGCCTGTCCGAGATTTCCTCGCGCCAGCATATTTCCCTGTCCTATCTCGAGCAGCTGTTTGCCAAGCTGCGCCGCCGGGGGCTGGTAAAAAGTATTCGCGGTCCGGGTGGTGGTTACTGTCTCGACAAAGCAACTGAAGAGACCTTCGTGGCGGACATTATCGACGCCGTTGATGAGAGCGTTGATGCCACCAACTGCTCTGGAGAGGCCAACTGTCAGGAAGGAGAGGTTTGTCTCACACACCATCTGTGGAGCGACCTCAGTGACCAGATTCATACCTTTCTCAGCGGCATCAGCCTGGCAAGTCTGGTACAGCGCAGCGAAATTCAGCAGATTGCCAGCCGCCAGAATCATCGCGAAGCCGATCATATCGCTATGACATTGGTAGAGTGAGCCCAATGCAGTCACCGATCTATCTCGATTACGCTGCAACCACACCGGTTGATGCGCGTGTTGCCGACAAAATGGCTGCCTGTCTGACGCTTGAGGGTAACTTTGGAAACCCGGCGTCGCGCTCACACCTATTGGGTTGGAAGGCCGAAGAGGCGGTAGAAATTGCCCGCCGACAGGTCGCTGACCTGATCGGGGCGGATAATCGGGAAATTGTCTGGACCTCAGGCGCCACCGAGGCCGATAACCTGGCCATCAAGGGTATTGCAGAGGCTTACAGTGAGCGGGGCAAGCATATTATTACCTCGCGCATTGAGCACAAAGCCGTGCTGGATACTTGTGAGTACCTGGCCAGCCGAGGCTTCTCTATTACCTACCTAGAGCCCGACGCTGCAGGTGTGGTCAGCCCGGAAGCTGTGGCGACGGCGCTGCGCGACGATACGATTCTGGTCAGCCTGATGCATGTAAACAATGAGCTCGGTGCAATCAACGATATTGCCGCTATTGGTAGCGTTCTGAGTGAGCATCAGGCTTTCTTCCATGTCGATGCGGCGCAGAGTGTGGGTAAGCTGCCGATTGACCTGGCGACGCTGTCAGTAGATCTGATGTCGATTTCCGCTCATAAATGCTATGGCCCGAAAGGCATTGGCGCACTGTATGTGAAGCGTCGCAGCCAGTGTCAGCCACTGCCTCAGATGCACGGTGGTGGCCACGAACGCGGGTTGCGATCAGGTACATTGCCCACGCATCAGATTGTTGGCTTTGGCGAGGCTTGCGCATTGGCCGCAGAATCGCTTGAGGATGAGAGACAGCGACTGGCGGGGCTGCGCGAGCAGTTTCTCACTGGGCTACGGGCGCTGGATGGCCTGACGATTAATGGAGACGGTTGGCCCGGCATCGTCAATGTCAGCTTTGCCGGCGTTGATGGCGAGTCTTTGCTGATGTCGCTGCGCAATCTGGCGGTTTCTACCGGATCGGCTTGTGCTTCGGCTACTCTGGAGCCCAGCTATGTGTTGCGGGCGATAGGTATTAGCGACACGCTAGCGCTGAGTTCTGTGCGTTTCAGTTTTGGTCGCTATAGCACCGCTGGGGAGCTGGAGAGTGCGGCCAATCAGGTCGTGGATGCGGTAAGTCGGTTGCGCGGCAGCGCGCAGCAGGCGAACTAGGCTATTCACCGCCTGACTTCCCGTCATTCCTGAGGTCACGCCATATTCATTTAGCTCAGATAAGCTTATAATTAGCGGATTTTGTGAACGAACCAGCGGCTGTCGCTGGTTTTTTTAAATACTTTGTTTTTATTGGAGAAATTGACTGATGGCTGTGGAACGTACTCTTTCCATTGTGAAACCTGACGCGGTAGCGAAAAATGTGGTTGGCGAGATCTATAGCCGCTTTGAAAAAGCGGGTTTGCGTATTGTTGCTGCCAAAATGCTGCGCCTGAGCCGTGCGCAAGCCGAAGGTTTCTACGCAGAGCACAAAGGCCGTCCTTTCTTCCCGGCGTTGGTCGACTTTATGACCTCTGGTCCCGTGACTGTTCAGGTGCTGGAAGGCGAAAACGCTATTGCCAAAAACCGTGAGCTGATGGGTGCCACCAACCCGAAAGAAGCCGAGCCCGGCACCATTCGTGCTGACTTTGCGGAATCTATCGATGCCAATGCGGCGCACGGATCTGATTCAGCAGCCTCTGCCGAGCGTGAAATTGCATATTTTTTCGCTGCCAGCGAAATCTGCGATCGCGACTAAGATCAGCGCGCAAGGTAAAACGCCATGAGTGAATCTGCCAGCCAGCCGCCCCTGAACCCAGGGCAGGTGCAACCGGTCAACCTGCTGGGGATGACCCGCGCCCAGCTGGCAGAGTTTATGGCGTCGCTGGGCGAGAAGCCGTTTCGCGCCCAGCAACTCCTCAAATGGATGCATCATCGCGGTGTAGACGATTTTGAGGAAATGACGGATATGGGCAAGGCGCTTCGGGCCAAGCTCAAAACGGTGGCAGAAATACGGCCGCCGGAGATACTTCGTCAGCTGGATTCCAAAGACGGTACACGCAAGTGGGCGATCGGTGTCGGTGGCGGTAATGTGGTCGAAACCGTGCTGATTCCAGACGGTGAGCGCGCCACATTGTGTGTGTCGTCACAGGTTGGCTGTAGCCTTGATTGCAGTTTTTGCTCCACAGGTAAGCAGGGCTTTCAGCGCGACCTGACAGCGGCTGAAATTATTGGCCAGGTTTGGCAAGCTATTAAATCCTACGATGGCTTTGGGGCAAAAAAACGTATTGTCACCAACGTAGTCATGATGGGTATGGGTGAACCCCTGCTCAATTTCGACAACGTTGTTGCCGCTACCGATTTAATGATGGACGATTTTGGCTATGGCCTGTCCAAGCGGCGAGTGACCCTCAGTACGTCCGGTGTGGTCCCCAAACTGTATGATCTGGCCAAAGTTTCCCAGGTGTCGTTGGCGGTCTCTCTGCATGCGCCCAACGATGCACTGCGCAATGAATTGGTGCCAATCAACAAACGCTATCCCATTGCCGAGTTACTCGAAGCCTGTCGTCACTATATTGACTGTCAGCCTGATATTCATCGGGTTGTAACCGTTGAGTACACGCTCATTGCCGGTGTTAACGACCAGCCCGAGCACGCCCATGAACTGGCGGCTCTACTCAAGGATTTTCCCTGCAAAATTAACCTGATCCCTTTTAACCCCTTTTCACTGTCTGATTACTCACGCCCCAGCAAAAATGCGACGCGACGCTTTTGGGAGATTCTGACCAAGGCGGATTTCGTGACCACAGTGCGAACAACTCGCGGTGATGATATTGATGCAGCGTGCGGTCAGTTGGCCGGTGAAGTGGTAGATCGAACGCGGCGCAATGCGCGCCATGTATTGCGCGCGTCTCAGGGCAAGCAGCCCGGATTGCCAGAAGAAATCAAGGTGATGAATATTCCATGAGTGTGCGTAGTCTGATCCAACCCTGTTTGATTCTGCTTGGTAGCGCTCTGTTGTCCGCCTGTGTGACTACAACCGATTCGCCCTATAGTGACAAGAAAAATGAAGCCAAAGCATTGGAACTGTCATCGCAGTTAGCGCGTACCTACATCCACTCAGGTGAGTGGAATGCAGCCAAACGCCACTTGCGCTACGCGATTGAGACCGATCCAAAAAATGTGGAGGCACACGAGGGCCTCGCGCTGGTGTTTCAGAATACCGGTGAGCTGGAGCTGGCTGAGAAGCACTACCAGTCAGCACTCAAATACGGTTCTGAAAACTCACGGGTTCGGAATAATTACGCGGCCTTCCTCTTTGGTTTGGAGCGCTACAACGAAGCGGCGAAAGAGTTCGAACGTGTCGTTGAAGATGTGCTCTATGAAGGCCGCTTGAATGCCTTCCTCAACTTGGGCCGCTGTTACGAAAAACTTGATAGACCTAAAGACGCGGTGACCACCTACAAGCGCGCCTACTTCATGGATAAGGTCTCAAGGCCAGCGATGCTGGGTCTGGCGCGAAGTAACTACGCGTTGGGTGATTACCCCTCTGCACAGGCTTTCTACGATGAATACCGTCGGCTGTCAGATAAGCAGTCTGCCGCCAGCCTGTGGCTGGGGATTCGACTGGCCGATGTTTTTGGCGATCAGAATACGCATGCAAGTTATGCGTTGGCATTGAAGAATCTGTACCCAAAGTCTCGAGAATATCTGGAATACAAGGCATACCTCGCAGCGCAGAACGGAGGTGATGAAAGTGAGTGATCTTGAACCGGGCAGCAGCCTGCGCGAAGCGCGAGAGGCCGCCGGATTAACCGCGCAGGATGTAGCAGACAGCCTCAATCTATTGGTTTCCCATGTTGAAGCGATTGAAGCCAACGAATTTCAGCGGATGAACGCCGACATATTTGTGCGCGGCTATGTTCGCAGTTATGCACGCTTCCTGAATCTGTCACCCGAGCCTTTGCTGAGAGCAACCGAGCCCTATTTAAAGCCTGCGACTGCCAGAAAGGTAACGCGCGATATTACTGTTCAATCGCCGATCAAGCCCATGCACAAGGTCATCGCATCGCTGGTAGTCGCCGCGCTGCTTTGGCTCGGCGCGAACTGGATATTTGCGCACGCAGACACGGCATACCCTGAATCTGCGAATGCGACAGAACAGCACAACGAGGTCTGAACATGCTGCATGAATCTCCTATCGTCCGTCGCAAGTCCCGTCAGATAATGGTAGGCAATGTGCCGGTTGGGGGTGATGCTCCCATTTCTGTGCAAAGCATGACCAATACCGATACCTGTGACGTGGCGGCGACTGTCGCTCAGATACGGCAGCTTGAAACCGCCTGTGCTGATATTGTTCGGGTTTCCGTGCCTTCGATGGAGGCTGCGGAAGCGTTTCGAGATATACGTGCTCAGGTAAATGTACCGCTGGTTGCCGACATTCATTTTGATTACAAAATCGCGCTGAAAGTTGCCGAGTACGGCGTTGATTGTCTGCGGATTAATCCGGGTAATATTGGTCGCGAGGATCGAGTGCGCGCGGTGATCGACGCGGCGCGAGACAAAAATATCCCTATCCGTATTGGTGTAAATGCCGGCTCGCTGGAAAAAGACCTGCAGCGCAAGTACGGTGAGCCGACGGCCGATGCGCTGGTTGAGTCAGCCATGCGGCATGTCGATATTCTCGATAAGTTTGATTTCCCGAATTTCAAGGTCAGTGTCAAAGCTTCCGACGTGTTTCTGGCCGTGGGTGCGTACCGCAAACTCGCCACGTTGATAGAGCAACCACTGCATCTGGGGATTACCGAAGCCGGCGCACTGCGCGGTGGAACGGTTAAAAGCTCGGTTGGTCTGGGCATGCTGTTGATGGACGGTATCGGCGACACCATTCGGGTATCGCTGGCGGCAGACCCGGTTGAAGAGATCAAGGTTGGCTATGAAATTCTGAAGAGTCTGAAACTTCGCTCAAAAGGCATTAATTTTATTGCTTGCCCGAGCTGTTCGCGCCAGAACTTTGATGTTATCGGCACCATGAATGAGCTGGAAGCCAGATTGGAAGACGTCACTACGCCAGTGAATGTTGCGGTTATCGGTTGCTTCGTCAACGGCCCAGGTGAATCCAAGGAAGTGGAGATCGGTGTAACCGGAGCCAGCCCCAGTAACATGATTTATATCGACGGTAAAACCGATCACAAAGTGCAAAGCGGTGAACTGATTGATCATCTGGAGCATCTGATTCGCGAGCGGGTTGCGAAAAAGCAGGCCGAGGAAAACGACATTATTGTGCGTCAGGCTTGAGTGTCGACGCAGACAAGGATTTAGCACGTTGGCAAAGATTCAATCTATCCGTGGCATGAACGACCTGCTGCCCGAGGACTCCCCACTCTGGCAGTATTTGGAAGGCAAATTGCAACATTTGCTGGCGCGTTACGGCTACAGTGAAATCCGCTTTCCGATATTGGAGCAGACGGAGCTGTTCAAGCGCTCCATTGGCGAAGTCACGGATATTGTCGAAAAGGAAATGTACACCTTCGAGGACCGGAACGGCGATAGTCTGACCTTGCGTCCGGAAGGCACAGCGTCGTGTGTGCGAGCCTGCGAGCAGCACGGTCTGTTATACAATCAGGTGCAGCGTCTATGGTACACCGGCCCCATGTTTCGGCACGAGCGCCCGCAGAAGGGCCGACTGCGCCAGTTTCACCAGGTAGGTGTGGAAGCCTTTGGAATGGTCGGTCCGGATATTGATGCCGAACTGATCGCACTAAGTGCCCGTTTCTGGGAAGAGCTGGGTATCACCGAAGGCTTGACGCTGGAGCTCAATACACTGGGTAGCAGCGATAACCGAAAAGCTTATCGCGAAGCACTGGTGGCCTATCTTGCGCCGCTGAAGGGACAGTTGGATGAGGACAGTCAACGTCGCCTTGAGACTAATCCGCTGCGAATTCTTGACAGCAAAAGTGAACAGACTCAGGCCCTGCTAAGTAATGCGCCAGTATTTGACGATTACCTGGATGAGGCGTCCAAGACGCATTTTGATGGGCTCTGTGCGCGACTCGACGCGCTCGGTATTGCCTACGTGCGCAATCCGAAGCTGGTTCGCGGGCTGGATTATTACGGTCTGACGGTATTTGAATGGACCACCAATCTGTTGGGCGCCCAAGGGACGGTATGTGCCGGTGGTCGGTATGACGGGCTGGTCGAACAGCTCGGTGGTAAAGCCACCCCGGCGGTCGGATTTGCGATGGGACTGGAGCGCCTGTGCCTGTTACTTGACGCAACCGACAATCTGCCGGAGAAAACGGCTCAGGCCGATGTCTATCTGGTAAGCTCCGGCACCCAGGCTGAAATTGCCGCCCTTAAACTGGCGGAACAGCTGCGCGGATCGCTCGATGTAAAGGTGGTGACCCACTGTGGTGGCGGCAGCTTTAAAAGCCAGTTCAAAAAGGCTGACAAATCCGGAGCGTGGCTGGCGGTCGTGATTGGCGAGACAGAAGCCGAGCAGGGCAAAGTACAGCTCAAGTGGCTGCGGGAAACCCGCGAACAACAGGAACTTGGGCAGGGCGAGTTGCTTGCCCTGTTACAACGTGAATTAAATAAAAACTGAATATACACAGAGGTATGAGTGTGGAAACGTATCGCACGGACGAAGAACAGATTGAAGTACTGAAGAATTGGTGGCAGGAGAACGGCAAATCGATTGCGCTGGGTATTGTGGTAGCGATCGGTCTTGTTTTTGGCTGGCAGGGTTGGCAGAAGCAGCAGGACACGCGTAGTGCTGAGGCGGCGGCGACTTATCAAAGCTTGCTGGAAGCGGACGCGGCTGTTGAAAATGACAGCACCAAACTGTCCAGTGCAAAGCACTTTGCCGATACGCTTAAGGCTGAATTTGATGGCAGTACCTATGCTGTTTTCGGCGCGATGTACAAGGCCAAGTATGCAGCTCTGGAAAGCGACTGGCAGACGGCTGAGCAGGAACTGACTTGGGTTGTAGAGCAAAAGCCAGAAGCGCCGTTGTTGCTGCAGGCGAAGGTTCGGCTGGCACATGTGCTGCTTGCGCAGAAGCGATACGAAGATGCACAGCAGGCACTGGCAGGCACCGCACTTGGCAGTTATGCAGCGCTGATTGGCGAGACTCGCGGGGATATCTATCTTGCCCAAGGCGATAAGGCAGCCGCGCTGGCGGCCTATAAAGAAGCCAGAGCTGAGCTGGGCAAGCTGGAAAACGCTTCACCCAACCCCTTGTTGGACATGAAAATCCGCGATCTTGAATCAAGTTCCGAGGATGGAGCCGATACTGAATGAAACCCTTGGCCAGATATCTGATTGTACTGGCGCCGCTTATGCTTGCGGCCTGTGCCGGTACTCCGGAGGAAAACGAACCCGCTGAATTGACAGACTTTGTCATTGAACGCGACGTTGAAAAGTTGTGGTCTGCCGGTATCGGTAAAGGCCAGGGCAAAGGTCTGTACCAGCTGCGTCCAGCGATCGAGGGCGATACCATTTATGCCGTATCGGCTGACGGAAAATTGCAGGCTAGAGACAGCGCGACTGACAAAAAACGTTGGAAGCGCGATCTGGAGCTGGCCGTTAGCGGTGGTGTCGGCATAGACAGCGAGCGCCTTTATTTGGGTACGGCCGAAGGCAAGGTCGTTGCCTATGATCTCAAAGGCGAACAGTTGTGGGAAACACAGCTCAACGGTGAAATACTGGCACCTCCGGTAAGCGATGAGGAGATCGTTGTCGCCCAGACTTATGACGGTCAAGTGGTGGGGCTTGATGCGCTCACCGGCGAAAAACTTTGGGCCTTTGCGGCATCGGTACCTCGGTTGACTCTGCGCGGCACCTCTACGCCGCTGCTCGATGGTCAGACTGTCTATGCCGGCCTGGCCAATGGCCGAGTCGTGGCACTGGATCGAAAGACTGGCGAGCTGCGCTGGGAGCAGCGTGTTGCGGTGCCCAAAGGCAGTACCGAAATCGAGCGACTGTCAGACGTTGATGGCAGCTTGTTACTACACAGCGGCGTGCTGTATGCCGTTGGGTATCAGGGAAAGCTCGTGGCGATTGATGTTCGCAGTGGTCGGCCCCTATGGGAGCGCGATCTGTCCAGCTACAGTGGTGCAGTGGAAGGCTACGGCAATATTTATGTGGCGGACGCGCAGGGCAGTATTCATGCCTTCGAGCAGAACGGGCAGGGCGTTGTCTGGACTCAGACGATCCTGGCGCGCCGTAAATTGACCGAGCCCGCGATTCTCAGTGGCAGCTTAGTAGTGGGTGATTTCGAGGGTTATCTCCACTTTGTGTCACAGATTGACGGTCACCTGGTGTCCCGCGTACGGGTAGACAGTAGTGGTGTACGTGCCCCGATGAGTGTTGCTGATGACAAGCTGTATGTATTCAGCAACGATGGCAAGCTGGTGGCCTACACTTTCGAGCGCGATAAGCCTGGCTTTTTCAAGCGTCTTTTTGGCGCCGACGAATAAATGAGCATGATTCCGGTTGTGGCCCTGGTCGGGCGTCCCAATGTGGGCAAATCGACACTGTTTAATCGGCTGACACGCAGTCGCGATGCCTTGGTGGCAGACTTCCCGGGCCTTACTCGCGATCGCAAGTACGGCGAGGTAACCCATGGGCGCAACCGTTTTATCGCGATTGACACGGGTGGTATTACCGGCGAAGAGGAAGGCATCGACACCGTCATGGCTGAGCAGTCGTTGGCGGCAATCGACGAAGCCGATGCAGTGCTCTTCCTGCTGGATGCGCGCGCAGGCCTGACACCGTCGGACTACGCGCTGGCTGCCAAATTTCGCAGTTCCGGCAAACCCTTCTATTACGTTATCAACAAGGTCGATGGCGTTGACCCCAATACCGCCATCGCCGAGTTTTATGAGCTGGGTGTCGAAAAGCTATACCCGATCACTGCCACTCACGGTCGTGGTGTGCGCTCGCTTCTGGATGAACTTGTTGCCGGGTTTCCCGTTGTCGACGAGGAGCCAGAGGATGAGAAGGCGGCCCGCGGCACCAGAATCGCCATTGTCGGGCGGCCCAACGTTGGTAAATCCACGCTGGTCAATCGCTTGCTGGGCGAAGACCGGGTGGTGGTCTACGATCAGCCGGGCACAACCCGTGACAGTATTTATATTGATTACGAGCGCGACGGCACGCCCTACACGCTGATTGATACGGCCGGGGTGCGACGTCGTAAAAATGTAAAAGAAGTGGTGGAAAAATTCTCCATCGTCAAAACCCTGAAAGCCATTGATGACTCCAATGTAACCATTTTGGTAATGGATGCTCGAGAAGGTGTTGTCGATCAGGATCTGCACCTGTTGGGGCAGGTGGTGGAGTCCGGCCGTGCCCTGGTGCTGGCGGTTAATAAATGGGACGGGCTTGAGCCTGATCACAAAGAACGCGTCAAGTTTGAGCTGGAACGGCGGCTGCAGTTTATTGATTACGCGGAAGTGCACTTTATCTCTGCCTTACACGGCACCGGGGTGGGTCATCTCTATGAGTCGGTGGATAAGGCCTACCATTCGGCCACAGATAAAATGTCCACTCGCCATCTGACGACGATCCTTGAAGGCGCTGTGTTTGATCACGCTCCACCAATGGTCAATGGTCGACGCATAAAACTGCGCTACGCCCACGCCGGCGGACAGAATCCGCCGATTGTCGTGATTCACGGCAATCAGACCGACAAAGTACCATCCAGTTATCAGCGTTACCTGGAAAAGACTTTTCGCCGTCATCTGGACATGGTGGGAACGCCGATTCGTATCGAATTTCGTACCAGTGAAAACCCCTTTGAGGGTAAGAAAAACAAGCTCACTTCTCGCCAAGTGAATCGCAAAAAGCGGTTGATGAAATTTGTGAAGAAGCGAGATTCGAAGAAGAAGCGCGGCAAATAGCCGGTTTTTCTTCGGTTGGCCTCGGCCGAGCTGACCCGATTGGTAAAACCCTATGGCAAAACCCGACCTCGACACACCAGAGCGTATCCGAGACTTCGTGCAAGCCTTCTACGATAAGCTGCTGGTGGACGAACGTCTGGCGCCTATCTTTCTCGATGTGGCCAATGTCGATATTCGAGAACACTTTCCCCGAATCCAAGCTTATTGGGAAAAGCTTCTGCTTGGTGAGAACAATTACAAACGCCACACCATGAATATTCATCGCCAACTCCACGACAAGCGGGAGCTGCGCGGCGCTGATTTTGATCAGTGGCTGGCGTATTTTACCGAAACGGTCGACGAGCACTTCGCGGGCGAGAAGGCTGAGCGGGCGAAACGGGTAGCCGGACAGATTGCCACAAATATGCACAAGGCACTTGAGCGGGAGTCGGGCAAGCCGCTGTAGTCTTTCCACCCTCATCTCGCGCTTTCAATACCCTCTGATCGGATTTGTCACACCGATAGGCCACATTCGGTCATTGAGTTATCCCCCTTCCTGCTCAATACTTGTCCCATGGTCGGCTAACTGCCGGTTTATTACAAAAAGTTTAATTTTTTCAGTGGATTAGAGTCGTTCAATGCGACTCTGATTGTTGTTAATTCAAGCCAGTAAGCAAGGAGACAGGCCTATGTCCGCCCAAGCGGAAGTACTGCAACAGGCGTTTACCCTCGGCTATACCTATACACGCACCACCGGGCCGGTGGTAGGACGTTTTCTCACGGCCCTGCGCGATCGCAAGATCGTCGGGATCAAGGGAAGCGATGGCAAGGTGATTGTACCGCCGATGGAATATGACCCCGTTACCGCTGAGGAACTCAGCGAATTTGTGGACCTGCCGGATACTGGCGTGGTGCGAACTTGGGCCTGGGTTAAGCATCCCCGTGACAAGCACCTTTTGGATCAGCCCTTTGCTTGGGCCCAGATCCAGATCGACGGTTCCGACATCCCCATGATTCACATGGTTGACGCTGGTGACGAATCGAAAATGAGCACCGGCATGAAAGTGAAGGTGCGCTGGGCTGAAGAAACCAAGGGTTTCATCACCGATATCGCCTGCTTTGAGCCAGCTTGAGGAGACTGCCATGAGTGACGCAAACAAAGAGGCGCTGGAGCCGATCACCGGCATCGAATCGCCCGTTTATCTCGACTACAACTTTACCGCCGGCGCGGCGACAGCCCGCTACCTATCCAAGGTCAAAGAGGGCAAGCTTGTAGGGCAACGTTGCCCATCCTGTCGCAATGTCTATATCCCGCCGCGCGGCGCCTGTGCTGCCTGTGGTGTGGCCACGACAGAGGAAGTAGAACTGTCAAACAAGGCAACGGTACAGTCCTTTACCATCGTGCACATACCTATCCCTGGTAACCCCATCAAACCGCCCTATGTTATCGCCAACCTGATACCTGACGGCGCAAACATTTCTTTCCTGCATCTGCTGAGTGAGTGCAAGAACGAAGACGTGCGTATCGGTATGCGAGTAGAGGCCCAGTGGAAAGATCCCAGCGAGTGGACTTTCGCGATGGAAAACATCAAATACTACACGCCGATCGACGAGCCTGATGTACCGGCGGAAGAAATTGGGAGACTGAAAGATGCGTGATATAGCCATTGTCTCTTTTGTTCAGTCGGACTGTGTGCGTGATGCCGGTGCCCTGAACGAAGTGGAACTGATCATGCCGGTTATCCGCAAAGTGCTGGATAACGTGGGCATTCAAAGCGCCCAAGACGTGGACTTTACTTGTTCTGGTTCCTGTGACTACCTGCAGGGTGCCGCCTTTGCCTTCGTGCTGGGTGTGGATGCACTGGGTGCGGTTCCACCGATCAAGGAATCTCATGTTGAAATGGATGCGGCCTGGGCTCTGTACGAAGCAGTGCTGAAAATTCGTATGGGCCAGGCTGATTCTGCCCTGCTTTATGGGTTCGGAAAATCATCTCCCGGTGAGCTGCCAATTGTATTGTCGCAGCAACTCGATCCCTATTACCTGTCTCCGCTTTGGCTGGATACGGTCAGCAGCGCGGCCCTGCAGGCGCGCGCCATGCTCGACAACGGCGATATCACTGAAGCTGACATGGCCGAAGTGGTTGCACGCTCGCGCAAAAACGCCAAATCCAACCCCCACGCCCAACTTAAGGGTGATGTGAGTGTGGATGAATTGCTGGCGGAGCCGACCTATCTGTCTCCCCTGCGCATGCATGACTGCTGTCCGATTTCCGACGGTGCCAGTGCCATGGTTATCGCGACGGTTGAAAAAGCGAAGGAGTGGGGCAAGCCCTACGCCGTGCTGAAGGGTATCGATCATCGTATCGAGTCCCATCACTTTGGTGCCCGAGACCTGACCAAATCTGTATCCACCGAGATTGCCGCCAAGGCAGCTGGTGTGGCCAACGGCCCGGTTGAGGTCGCAGAGCTCTACGCTCCCTTCAGTCACCAGGAAATCATCTTGAAGAAAGCGTTGGGATTGGGTGATGACACCGTGATCAATCCGTCCGGTGGTGTCCTTGCGGGCAACCAGATGATGGCCTCTGGCCTGTCACGGGTTGGTGAAGTGGCCAATCGTATCATCAAGGGTGAAATCAAACGCGGCGTAGCGCATGCGACCTCAGGTCACGCGCTGCAACAGAACCTGGTCGCGGTATTGGAGGGAGAGTAATGGCTGAATTAGCTGCAGTCGTCGGTATTGGCCAGACCAAGTACCAGACCAAACACAAAACAGTATCCATTGCCGGATTGGTACGCGATGCGGCCCTCAAGGCCTTGCAGGATGCGGAACTGACTTGGGACGATATCGACGCGGTTATCGTCGGTAAAGCGCCAGATATGTTTGAAGGCATGATCATGCCTGAGTTGTATCTGACCGACGCGCTAGGCTGTAACGGCAAGCCGATGTTGCGGGTTCACACCGCGGGTTCGGTGGGTGGTTCAACTGCCATCGTCGCTGCATCCTATGTGCAAAGTGGCATGTTTAAGCGCATTCTCACGGTGACCTATGAGAAACAGTCTGAGTCCAACGCCATGTGGGCCTTGTCAAACGCACAGCCGTTTTCGGTTCACCTGAACGCCGGTGCCGGAGGCTTCTTTGCGCCGATTATTCGCGAATACATGCGTCGTACCAACGCGCCGAGCGATGCCGGTATCAAAGTGGCGGTGAAGGATCGTCTGCACGGCGCCCGCAACCCGCTGGCGCATTTGCAACTGCCTAATATCACTATGAAGGAAGTCGAAGACAGCCCCATGCTGTGGGAGCCGCTGCGCTTCTTGGAGTCTTGTCCGTCTTCTGACGGCGCTTGTGCGCTGGTGATTTCAAACGAAGAGCTGGCTAAACAGTCACCGAAAAAACCGGCTTGGATTCGCGGTACTGCAATGCGCTCCGAGCCAACCATGTATGCCGGCCGCGAGGAAGTTAGTCCGCAGGCGGGTATTGATTGTGCCAAGGATGTTTATGCTCAGGCAGGCATTACCAATCCGCGCAAGGATCTGGACTGTGCAGAAGTCTATGTGCCGTTCTCTTGGTACGAGCCCATGTGGCTGGAAAACCTCGGCTTTGCCGAAAAAGGTGAAGGCTGGAAGCTAACCATGGAAGGGGCGACCTCGCTGGATGAAAATGGCGACATCCCCTGGAACTGCTCGGGTGGTGTACTATCCAGTAACCCCATCGGCGCCTCCGGTATGATTCGCTTTGCCGAAGCGGCGCGGCAGGTGCGCGGCGACGCCGGCGATCATCAGGTCGACGGTGCCAAGCTTGCATTGGGCCACGCCTACGGCGGAGGTGCGCAATTCTTTGCCATGTGGGTTGTCGGATCAGAAAAAGCGTAGATATAACGCTCCATCAACCGGCCACGCATGTGGCCGGTGTCAGTTAACGGGAAGGGAAAAATGCAATTCAATCTGGCAGATATGTTTGAAGTGGTGGCGGACAAGGTGCCCGAGCGCGAGGCCTTGGTTTGCGGCGATCACCGCACGACGTTTGGTGAGTTGGACAAGCGCGCGAACCGCATGGCGCATTACCTGAAGTCGCAGGGCGTGAAGTCCGGCGATCATGTGGGTCTTTACATGTATAACTGCAATGAATACATGGAAGCGATGCTGGCTTGCTTCAAAATTCGTGCAGTGCCCATCAACGTCAACTACCGTTACGTCAAAGATGAATTGCTTTATATCTTCGACAATGCCGACATGGTGGCGTGTGTTCACCACCGTGAATTTGCGCCGCATATTGCGGAAATCCGCAGCGCAGCACCAGACCTGAAGACTTTTGTCGCTGTTGATGACGACAGTGGTGCCGACCTGAATACCATCGCAGCCGTTGAGTACGAATCGGCAATGGCTGGTCAGAGCGATGCGCGCGATTTCGAAGAGCGCTCGGGTGATGATTACTTCATCCTCTATACTGGCGGCACCACCGGTATGCCAAAAGGCGTGATGTGGCCGCACAAGAATGTCTTTTTTGCAGCGATGGGCGGTGGCGGGCACTTCTCGCCCAATGGTCCATGCGAAACACCACAAGACATTGCTACCCGCGTAGCCGAAAACCCATTGTGTGGTATTGCGCTGGCGCCGCTGATGCATGGTGCGTCCTGGTGGTACGCGTGTATCCAACTTCTGGCGGGTAATAAACTAGTCTTGAACGATCAGCACTCGCTTAATGGTGAGCACGTCTGGGACTTGTGTGAGCGCGAAAAAGTCAACGCGGTTCAGATTGTTGGCGACGCAATGGCAATTCCGCTGTTGGATGCGTTGGAAGCAAACCCGGGTCGCTGGGAACTGGGTACCATCTTTAATGTAGGGTCAGGCGGCGCGGTCTTCTCAGAAGCCAAGCAGGATGGGTTCCGTAAGCATTTCCCGAATGTCTTTATCACCAACAGTTTTGGCTCGTCTGAAGGCGGTCAGATGGGAATGGATAACGGTCAGAAAAAGTCGGAATCCGGCCTGGGTAATGTAACCCGCACCGAATACATGGACGTCATCATCGACGACGAAACGCCGCGCCGGCACGCTAAACCCGGCGAAACCGGCATTTTTGCCCGCTCTGGTTATATACCCAAGGGCTACTACAACGATCCTGAAAAAACGGCCAAAACCTTTGTCGAGGTTGACGGTAAAACCTGGTTGTTGACAGGCGACGCCGCAAAACTGGAGGAAGACACCTCCATCACAGTGTTTGGTCGTGGTTCGAACTGCATCAACAGTGGTGGTGAGAAAATCTTCCCGGAAGAAGTGGAAAACGCGCTGAAGGCCCACGAAGGTATTTTTGATGCCCTGGTTGTTGCCACGCCAGACGAGCGCTGGGGTAGCAAGGTAACGGCCGTTGTGCAGCTGCGTAGCGGTGTTAGCCTAACGCTTGAGGATGTGAAAGAGCACTGCCGCAAACATATTGCCGGCTATAAAGTGCCTCGCGCCATGCACGTGATTGCGGATATTCCCCGCGCGCCCAGCGGCAAGCCAGATTACAAGACGGCGAAAGCGTTTGCGCTCAGCGGCGAAGGCGCAGTGGCCTGATAGACGCTTAGGCGTATGCCTGTCATACGAATGCTTCGCGACCGGGCTTGCGCAAGACGTAATTGAATAACGATGGAGATTTCCAATGGCTGAACTCGATATCAGCACCAAAAACTGCATTATCGAACAGGAAGGCAAAACCCTGATTGTCACCCTGAACCGTCCGGAGGCAAAAAACGCCTTTAACCCGGAAATGTTGCTTGGAATGTACAAAGCCTGGCGTCGTCTGGACGAGGATGACTCACTGATGTGCGCCATCCTGACGGCTGTTGGCGATACCTTCTGTGCCGGTATGGATCTGAAAGCCGGGCCTGATGGCGACAATGGGGCGTCAGAAGAATTTATGAATCTGATGGGCACTGTACCGAATGTGCACTGGCAAGCTCTATTGCGTGACAATCGTCCAAGCAAACCCCTGATACTCGCTGTTGAAGGCTACGCATTGGCAGGCGGCACTGAGATTCTCGCGGGTACTGACTTGCGTATAGGTTCCGAAGATTCTATCTACGGCGTTACTGAGGTCGCGCGCGGTCTTTATCCGATGGCAGGTTCAAGTATCCGCTTGCCGCGTCAAATTCCGTATTGTCGTGCTGCCGAAATGGTGTTGTTGGGCCGTCACTGCACTGCCCAGGAAGCGTTGGAGTGGGGCTTGATCAATCGCATCGTACCCAAGGGGCAGGCGTTAGCAGAAGCCAAGAAAATGGCTGAAGAGCTGTGCAAAACTGGCCCGCTGGCGCTGAAAGCCATTACCCGCTCATTGCGCGAGCTGCAGACAGATATGGCGGAAGACGAGGCGATGCTGAAATCCGACGAGCTCGCCGGTCCGGTTTTCGCGTCGAAAGATGCGAAAGAGGGAATGCGTGCTTTCAAGGAAAAACGGCCGGCCAACTTTACCGGCGAATAACCCCCTGCGTTGTTGAACGTGAGCGCCTGTTTCGCGAGGAACGGGCGTTTTTTTTAGTTCGCTAAACCCTGGCTCACCGCAAGCGCGCTTTACCGGCTGTTCAGGTGTGGGCGACCGGCCAAGGAGTCAGCGATATAAGAGAGGATAAGCCATGTCTGGCCCACTAACGGGAATTCGTATCATTGAAATGGCAGGGATTGGTCCCGGACCTTTTGCCGGCATGCTGCTGGCAGATATGGGGGCGGATGTTATTCGTATCGATCGCGCGGCAGGCGCAGCGACGCCCTCTGATATTAGTGCGCGCGGGAAGCGCAGTATTGCACTTGACCTTAAAAAGCCGGAGGCGATCGATCTCGCCTTGACTCTGATTGCAGGCGCCGATGCACTGTTTGAAGGGTTTCGGCCAGGGGTAATGGAAAAGCTCGGGCTCGGGCCGGAAATATGCCTCGAGCGGAACCCGAAATTGGTCTACGGGCGGATGACCGGCTGGGGGCAGGAGGGCCCGCTGTCGCACAGTGCAGGCCATGATATTAACTATATTGCCGTCACCGGTGCCCTCGCAGCCATTGGTCGCAAAGCGAGCGGTCCGGTGCCACCATTGAATCTGGTGGGTGACTACGGTGGCGGTTCGTTATACCTGATTATGGGGCTGTTAGCGGCGTTGCTTGAAGCCAGAACGTCGGGCAAAGGGCAGGTGGTTGACGCTGCCATTACCGACGGTGTGATATCGCTGATGGCCCCAACCCAGGCCTATATGGCCGGAGGCACCTGGAGCCTGGAGCGAGAAGACAACTGGCTGGACGGCGGCTCGCACTTTTACGATACCTATCAGTGCGCTGACGGCAAGTATATTTCGATCGGTGCCATTGAGCCGCAGTTTTACGCGCTATTGGCGGAAAAACTGGAGCTGGACCTGGGGCAAGGTGGGTACTCGCACCTGTTTGAGAAGGATCAATGGCCACTGCTCAAGCAGCGCATAGCCGACAAGGTGAAGACCAAAACCCGCGATCAATGGTGTGGCATAATGGAGGGTACCGATGTGTGTTTTGCGCCGGTACTTGATGCAAACGAGGCGGTTCTCTACCCCCATAATCAGGCGCGCAAAAACTATGTCGAGATAGACGGCGTGACGCAATCAGCGCCGGCGCCACGGTTTTCGCGCACCCCCTCTTCGATACAGCGAGGGCCTTGTGCGGCAGGTGCAGATGCAGACAGCATTCTAGCTGAGGCCGGCCTTGGTCGAGGTGACATAGAATCTTATAAACAGGCAGGAGCCATTCGATATGAGTAAGGCGGCGACAGTCCCAAGTGAGACTTTTTCTGCAGCGCAATTTCAGGCGCTGGTTCGTGAGCGGCGCTCAGTGCGCGCTTTTCTTAAACAGCCAGTAGCAGACACTGTGTTGGCATCCGTATTTGAAACTGCTCAGCAGGCCCCGTCTAACTGTAATACTCAGCCCTGGAACGTGGCAGTGGTCAGCGGCGCTGCCAAGGAGCGCCTCAAAGCTCGAATCAGTAGTGATTTTGTGCAGGGTAAAATGACAATGGACTTTCCCTATGATGGGAAATACGAGGGTGTTTACAAAGAGCGTCAGTATGATGCCGCTAAGCAGCTCTACGACGCGCTGGGAATATCGCGTGAGGATAAGGCTGCCCGTGGAGAAGCGTTTTACCGCAATTTTGAGTTCTTTGGTGCACCACATGTGGCATTTCTGTTTTTGCCGGAACATTTTGGTATTCGCGAAGCGGCTGACCTGGGCATGTATGCCCAGAACCTGATGTTGAGCCTGTCAGCGCATGGATTGGCGAGCTGTCCGCAAACTGCGCTCAGCTTTTTTGCTGACCAGATCAGAGAAGAATTGGGCGTAGATTCAAGCAATAAACTGCTGTTTGGCATTTCCTTCGGCTACGAAGACCAGAATCACCCTGCGAATAACTGCGTTACCGGTCGGGCTGATCTGGCCGCGGCCGTAAACTTTATTAACGACTAGCCCGAGAACTACACCTTATGTCTGACACAATATTACAGCAATTGGATGAAGACGGCGTATTGCTGATTACCCTGAATCGTCCGGAAAAGAAGAATGCTTTTAACAAAGAACAATGGGTTGCCTTTCGCGAAGCCATCAATGCCGCGAAGGATAGCCCGAAGGTGGCCTGCGTGGTCATTACTGGTGCCGGTAAGGATTTCTCATCAGGCGTTGATCTAAATGACATGGCTAACGCTGATGGCGACAGTGAGCACCCCTTTGTCTCCAGCGCCCGTGCACTACTGGACTTTGACAAGCCATTGATTTGCGCAGCCAAGGGCGTTGCCGTAGGTGGCGGCGCAACCCTGTTGCTAAATGCTGATGTGGTCTATGTTGGTGACAGCCTGCGCATGCGTTTTCCTTTCGTTCAACTCGGGCTGGTGCCGGAGTGGGGCAGTAGCTATACCCTGCAGCAGGTGATTGGTGCGCGCCGTGCGGCCGAACTGATGTATACCGCTGAATGGATCAATGCAGATCGAGCCTGTGAAGTGGGTATTGCTACCGCGCAAGTCAGTGATGACGGCCTGCTTGATCAGGCGATGTGCAAGGCACGAGAAATTGCTCAGTGGCCGATCTCGTCGCTGGTTGCAACCAAGCGACTGATGCGGCAGGTGCATGTGAACAATGTGCATGCAGCTAATGATCGGGAGCAGGAGGAAATGATGCGGTTGGCCGGGTCGCCAGAAAATATCGAGTCGGTTATGGCGTTTCTGGAAAAGCGTCAGCCGGACTTCAAGCAGTTCCGGAAATAGGTATGAACAAGCATTTTATCAGTGCGCAGAGCCTGCTCGACGATGCCTACGAGCTGGCCGCGCGCGTTATCCAGAGTGATTTCCGACCAGACTGCATTATTGCTTTGTGGCGTGGCGGCACACCGGTGGGTGTGGCGGTGCAGGAGTTGTTTGAATACTGCGGCATAGCGGTGGATCATATCGCCATTCGAACCTCGCTCTACAGTGGAGTGGATCAGCGCGAGCGCCGGGTAAAGGTGCACAACCTTGACTACGTGTTTAACAATTTCACCACTGACAACAAGCTGTTAATTGTGGATGACGTATTTGATACTGGCTTGACGATCAAAGCAGTACTGGCTGAAATTCGCAATAATTTTGGCTCTGGGCAACACGGCGATATTCGAGTGGCTATGCCCTGGTTTAAACCCGCTCGAAATAAAACCGAACTCAAGCCTGACTATTATCTGCATGAAACCGATGACTGGTTGGTTTTCCCCCATGAGCTGTGTGATCTTAGCGACGAAGAGATCGCACAAAAAGGAGGGAAGGTCACTGCGGTAGTGCAGCGCCTGCGTCAGGACATGCCGAAAAAGCCACAGCTCTGATGGCCGCAGCAAACTACCGTGAGCCGCTTCCGGAAAAGCTCCATGCCGATATTCGGCGAGCTTTTGATGAGGCTTATGCGCGAGCGGTAGCTCATCTGCAATACCGCGATGGAAAACCTGAACTGTCTTTTGAACTACGCAGTGCACGCATGGCGGGCCGCGCAACTCCGCATAAAAACCTGATTGAAATCAACAAAGTGATATTCGCTAATAACGCCGAGTGGGATTTTGTCTACGACACGATTGCCCACGAAATGGCGCATATCGTTGCCAGCAGGATGTATCGTTCGCGAGGGCATGATAAGGCATGGAAGCAGGTGGCGTCGGCGCTGGGTGCAACACCGAAGGCCTCCGCAGCCTTTGATACGACGGGCGCAGAAGTACGCAAGCAGAGTAAGCGTAAGACATACCCGTTTGTCTGTCGGTGCCAGCAGTTTGAATTTGGTGCTCAGCGGTTTGCTAACTTTCTGAAGGGAAGTCGTTACCAGTGTCGCGCCTGTAAACACGAGATAAAGCCGGACGTAAAACAGACAGCGGCATTTGCCGATTTATCGTTTGCCAGGCGCGTAAAGTTGAAGGCGCGCAGTTTTTAGCATGCAATTTGTCGCACCCCTTCTTCTTAATTGAGAGAAGGGGTGCTCAGCGTTTAGTAACCGCTCAGACTGGCATAGCGGTCTCGATGGAAACCGCTGTCGCCTAATAACTGAATCGCCATCCGCGCACGCTTCAGAAAGAAGCCTATTTCCAGTTCATCGGTCACGCCAATGCCGCCGTGCATTTGTACGGCTTCGTTGCTCACCAGATAATACAGATCATTGACGGTGGCTTTGGCAAAGCTGGCCATCTGGGGGAGGTCGGCGCGCTCGTCATCTATGGCAGTGAAAGCATCGAGTACCACGGATTTCGCTAGCTCAATTTCGGTGAACATATGTGCTGCGCGGTGTTTCAGGGCCTGAAACGATCCGATTTTTACGCCGAACTGTTCGCGTTCTTTCAGGTAGTCAACGGTGCGTTCAAAGCATTCCTGCAGACCACCCAGCATTTCGGCTGCCAGGCATATACGGCCACGATCAAGGGTCGGATCCAGAATATCCCAGCCCTTGTTCAGCTCACCCAGCAGCCGTGTTTTATGAACTTTTACGTCGCTGAAAACCAGTTCTGCAGTGGCGCGGCTGTCGGCCATCCAGCGCCGGGTCCGTGTCAGTCCAGGGGCGCTTCCGTCGACGATAAACAGGCTGATACCGTCGGTACTGCCGGCCTCTCCTGCGGTGCGGGCGGCGACGATAATCTGATCCGCCGTATGGCCGTCGACCACGGTTACTTTTGTGCCGGTCAGTACAAAGTCATTGCCGTCTGCATTGGCCTTCAGGGTAGTGTTGGCCGGCCGGTGATGACTGTTTTCATCAACGGCCAGTGCGAGGGTTTTTTCACCACTTGCGACGGCGGGCAGGAGGGTTTGCTTTTGCTCGTTAGTGCCGCCCAACACAATGGCTGAGGCACCGAGTACCACCGTGGAAAACAAAGGGGAGGCGGTTAGGGTGCGACCTGTCTCTTCGATGACAGCCCCCAATCCCATATAGCCAAAGTCGAGGCCGTCGTACTCTTCCGGCAGGACCATGCTGGCCCAGCCCAGTTCGACCATTTGTTTCCACAGCGCGCTGTCGTAACCGGTTTCGTTTTTCTCGTCGCGAAGCTTGCGCAGGGCGGATACGGGTGCGCTGCTATTGAGAAATTCCTTGGCAGTGTCTTTGAGTAGACGCTGTTCTTCATTCAGTACCAGAGGCATTGTTTTAACTCCTGCTGTCTGCGCTTAGTCGGGCAGACCCAATACGCGTTTGGCGATAATGTTCAACTGTACTTCCGAGCTGCCGCCGGCGATGGACAGGGCTTTGGAAAATAGCCAGCCGCGTGTGGCAAGCAATTCATCCGAGTTAAAGCCTTCGCCTTCCCAGCCCAAGCCTTGAGTGCCCAGCATGGCAAGCAGGGTTTCTTCCCGTTCTTTGGTGCACTCAGTGCCTACGTATTTCATGATCATAGGTATGTTGCCTTCCCCGGCACCGCTCATCTTTTCTTCGAAGGAGCGGAAATGGGTGAGCCCCAGAGCCCGGTATTTCATTTCGTGCTTAACCAATTGTTCGCGCAAGGCGGCGTTGGCCACTTTTCCGCTGGCATCTGTGCCCACGTAATCCAGAGCTGCCTGCACTGGCGTCAATTGGGTGCCGGCCGGCGTTTCCTGTTCGGACATCAGCTTGCGCTCGTGCTTGAGCAGAGCTTTAGCCACTGACCAGCCTTTATTCAGTTCGCCGACGAGGTTTTCTTTGGGAACCTTCACATTATCGAAGAAAGTCTGGCAGAACTCCGACTCACCACTGATAAGTTCTATCGGTGTGGCGCTGACCCCATCGCTTTCCATGTCGATCAGGAGAAAGCTGATGCCTTCCTGCTTTTTTACGTTGGGGTCAGTGCGTACCAGGCAGAAAATCCAGTCGGATTTGTCGGCGTTGGTGGTCCAGATCTTGGTGCCATTCACCAGAAAGTGGTCGCCCTTGTCTTCCGCCTTGCACTGCAGGCTGGCTAGATCAGAGCCTGCACCCGGCTCGGAATAGCCCTGACACCAGCGAATCTCGCCGCGAACAATTTTGGGAATATGTTCCTGCTTCTGTTCCTCGTTGCCGTATTCGAGCAGGGCAGGACCCAACATCCAGATGCCGATATCCAGCAGGGGGGTGCGGCAGCCGAGCTTTTTCATCTCGTCTTTGAGCACTTTGGCTTCGGCGTCGCTCAAGCCGCCGCCGCCATACTCTTTTGGCCAATCGGGTACGGTCCAACCCTTATCGCGCATCCGCTCGAACCAGATTTTGGCATCTTGGCTGGGAAAGGTCTGATTGCGTCCGGCCCATACCTGTTCTTCACGGCTGGCCGGTTTACGTTGGGATTCCGGGCAGTTGGCTTCAAGCCACTCGCGGACTTCCTGGCGGAAGGATTCGAGCGTGTCCATTGGGGATCTCCTACTGGGATCGCCCCGCCGACTACATTTTTAAAGCTCAGGGAATCAATACCTTGAGGAAAAAAGAAGGCGCGGGCCGATCGTATGCCATCATCACAAATTCAATGCTGAAAGCTTAGCGGAGCGGCCCTTAAACTCAAGGGTGAATCAAGGCAGCTTTATTGGCAATTTCGGTCAGTACACGGTCATGAGATGGGAGCCGAGCCCGGCGCCCCAATGGCTCACCTGCTGCCTTAGGCCGTTCCAGGCCAGAGAAGTGGCTGTGGTGTGGCGGTAGTGTTCGCTGTCGAGTGCGAGCTCCGCGTCACATTGTGCCATGAGTTGCTCGCCAGACACACTGTCGCGCAGGCGCGTGTGTAGGTGGAGTTGGCCAGTATCGGTTGTCAGATCTTCAACATTGATACTGAGGCTGGCTACGGCATCGCCAGGTGCGTTGGCGCTGCGCCAGCCGAGACGCTCGAGCCACTCCTGTTCGATCGCGCTACGAATAAGTTTGCGCAGCGTGCCTTGTTCCTGATGGCTGAGTGATTCGGGATTGTTAAAGGAGATATCTTCAATCCATACAAATCGGTAAGAGTCAAAAGCCGTACTGTCCGTTATATAGAGGGAGGCTGCCGGTATTTCGCGTGCGCCCGGAAAAGCGCAGTGCGGGGTTGCTGCCATAACGGCTGCAGGCATGAGCAACGCGGCGCTGAGTGCCAGGGTAAGACGCATGGACAGGGACATTGGGCTCTCCTTTATTTGGTTTTTGTTATCGCCAGCGCAAAAGTACAAGAGATTAAACTCAGCATGGTTGACCCGCTTCACAGCGAGGGGCATGGTGATCACGTTTTTTTGGTAGTTATTCACAATCTGGAGAAGGCTTGATGAAACGATTTGATGGCAAGGTGATTTTGGTGACTGGTGCGGCGTCGGGAATTGGCGAAGCTGCTGCCTATCGTCTTGCTGAAGAAGGTGGCAAGGTTTTCTGCACGGATATCAATGAAGAAGCGCTAAGCGCAGTCGCTGAAAGAATCAGGGCGCAGGGTGGGGAAGCGATTGCCCATCGCCTCGATATCAGCTCAGAAACAGACGTGAATAACTGCGTGGCCGAATGCATTCGTGCCTACGGTCAGCTGGATACGGTGGTCAATATGGCGGGCGTGTTACGCTTTGATAACTGCCATGAGCTTGCGCTGGCGGATTGGCAACGGGTTATTGATGTCAACCTGACCGGCACGTTTCTACTGTGTAAGGCGACGTTGCCGGAATTGCTCAAAACCAAAGGTAATATTGTGAATGCCGCCTCGACTGCTTCGCTCAGTGGTCTGCCTTGGGGCACGGCTTACGGGGCCAGTAAAGGTGCGGTGTTGTCGATGACGCGCACAATTGCGGTGGAGTATGCCAAGCGTGGTGTGCGCGCGAACTGTGTTTGCCCTGGTGATATTTCGACCAATATGGCAGCAAATGTCACCTTCCCGGCAGATGCCGATATGGCCTTACTGGGAAGAATCAGTTCGCTTACCGGGCCTAAAGAACCCAAGGTAGTGGCGGGTGTCATTGCCATGCTGGCATCTGAAGATGGGGCGCATATTACCGGTGAGCATATCCGAGTAGACGGCGGAACCCTGTCCTGAGCTAACGTTTTCGCTGTCGGGCAGGTACGGTGTGTTTCCGAGCAGACCGCGCCTGTTGGTCAGTGTCTCCCGTCGCCCGCGCAATAGTGCTATCGTTCGGTTATCAATACCGCACGGATAACAACAATGACTGACTACCTGCTGGCTATCGACCAGGGCACAACCAGCTCACGCGCTATCGTTTTTGATAAACAGGGTGCCATCTGTGGCTTGGGGCAGCAGGAGTTTGCCCAGCATTTTCCCGCAGATGGCTGGGTTGAGCACGAGCTGGAAGATATCTGGGCGTCAACGCTCGCGGTTTGCCGTCAGGCACTGGCGGCGGCGGGCATTGAGGCGCGGCAGATCGCGTCCATCGGTATCACTAACCAGCGAGAAACCACAGCATTGTGGGAGCGCGATACCGGCAAACCGTTGGGGCGGGCGATTGTCTGGCAGGATCGTCGCACCGCAGCTCAATGCGAGCGTTTGCGCGCAGAGGGTGTGGAAGCGATGGTGTCGCGACGTACAGGTCTATTGCTCGATCCGTATTTCTCTGGCACCAAATTGGGCTGGATGCTGGATAATATTCCCGGCGCCAGAGAAAAGGCGGAACGCGGGCTATTGGCTTTTGGTACGATCGACACTTTCCTGTTGTGGCGTCTCACGGGGGGGAAAGTTCACGCAACCGACGCCACCAACGCATCGCGTACGCTGTTATACAACATCCATCGACACTGCTGGGATGATGAGCTGCTGTCGTTGCTGAATATTCCTGCCGCAGTGTTGCCTGAAGTTAAAAACTCCGCCGACGATTTCGGTACTACCAGCCCGGAATTATTTGGCGCCGCAATTTCGGTGGGGGCATTAATTGGTGACCAGCAGGCGGCGACGGTTGGTCAGGCCTGCTTTGCGCCGGGCATGGTGAAGAGCACCTACGGCACGGGCTGCTTTGTGATGCTCAATACCGGTGTGCAGGCGATCACTTCTGGCAATCGACTGTTGACGACGATTGCCTATCAATTGGACGGTCAGACAACCTATGCTCTTGAGGGCAGTATCTTTGTTGCCGGTGCGGCGGTGCAGTGGTTGCGTGACGGCCTGCATCTGATTGGCAGTGCCTCGCAGATGCAAGAGCTTGCCGAAAGTGTCAGCAGTTCTAATGGCGTCTATATGGTGCCCGCCTTTACCGGTCTTGGCGCGCCCTACTGGGACCCGGATGCCAGGGGAGCCATTCTCGGGCTGACCCGTGATACCCAGATTGCCCATATCGCCCGCGCGACCCTGGAAGCTGTGTGTTATCAGTCGCGTGATTTACTCGATGCGATGCGTAATGACGGTGCAGAAATAGAAACGCTGCGGGTGGATGGCGGTATGGTGGTAAACGACTGGTTGGTGCAGCGACTTGCCGACACAGTGGGCTGCGAATGCCAGCGCCCTGCGGTGATCGAGACAACGGCGCTGGGGGCTGCCGGCCTGGCCGGTCTGCAAGCGGGACTCTACGGTTCGCTGCCCGATTTTAATCAACTGTGGCGTGCTGAGCAGACCTTTAAGCCAGCAATGTCAGAAGCGGATCGGGAGCGTCGTTATCACGGTTGGAAAAAAGCAGTAGCCCGGGTTCGCAGCTGATTACTGCACGGTCATCGTGTAGTTGAGATCAAGTTCAGATACGCGGCGCGGGCGGCTGATGTAGTAGCCTTGTAAATAATGTACGCCCATATTTCGCAGCAGGTCGGCGCTACCGTCGTCTTCGACACCTTCTGCGATCACTTTTTTACCCAATGCCAGCGCCATATCGACCATGGATTTCACCAGCAGTTGGTCGCTTTTGCGCTTATACAGGTAGCGGATAAAGGACTGATCGATCTTAATGTAGTCTACTGGCAGGTCGCGCAGGTATTCGAAGGAAGTAAAGCCAATACCAAAATCGTCGAACGCAATCTGTACGTTGAGCGACGCCAGTCTTTCGCAGAGTTCGCGTGCAGTTTCAAGGTTATTTATGGCTTCTGTTTCTACAATTTCGAAAATGAGCTGACTGGGGCGAGCACCTGTTTCCAGCAGCAGCGACTTCAGCTCTTTGATAAACAGATCGCTTTCGAATGTGGCCGCGGTGATGTTGACGCTCAGTTTTAAGTCTACATCCTGCCGGTGCCAGGCACCAAGTTGTTCCAGCGCCATGCGCAGCACCAGCAAGTCCAACCGAGCCATCAGGCCGTTTTCCTTGGCAATATCCATAAACGCAGCGGGCGACACGAGGTGGCCGTCTTCGGAGCGCATGCGCACCAGGCATTCGCAGTGGGATATGCGTTCTTTACTCAGGTTGTAAATAGGCTGGTAGAGAAGGACGAAACGTTCATCAGACAAGGCTTTGACAATGCTGTCGTGTACCTGCAGCTTTTCCTGACGCAGTGCCCGGCTATCAATCGACTCGGATATACGATTGATCTTGCCGCGCTCAATGGGTTTCAAGCCACGCAGAGCAGCGGCAGAATTGCTCACCAGTTCGTCGATGTTATAGCCGTCTTGGGCGTACGTTGCCAACACGCCGGTTAGCGTAATTTCTACAGTGTCATCGTCCAACACCGAATAAAAATGCAGCGGCCGATTATGCAGCGGGTGGCCATTTTGCTCGTAGTCCTCCTTGTCAATAATCAGCAGGGCACAGAATTCGTTGGCACCGGTGCGCGCAATAATGGTGTCACAGGTAATCAGGCGTTCAACAAAGCGTGCGGCTTCGCGCAGGATCGAATCGCCACTGTGGAAACCGTACATATCGTTAATGGATGCAAACTTATCAATGTCCAGCAACATCAGATCTACTAAATGGCTGTCGCTGTACTGCTGTATCAGCAGGCTGGCTTCCTCGTGAAAGGCTTCGCGATTCAAAAGGTCGGTGACATTGTCGTGTTTGCTTAACCAGCGCAAACGGCTCTCTGTTTTGCGGCGCTCAGTGATATCCAGGCCAACTGACAGAATCAACGGCTCATTGTTCGCCTGAACTCGGGCATGCACCCACATCAGATCGCTGACGGTACCACTGGAACTGCGGATAAGTTGCTCAGTTTGCAGTCGGGTTTGCTTGCCGCTGATCAGTGGTGTCAGGTTTTCCGTAATGGAGTGGCCGGACAGGTCGGGAAGGATCAGGTCAGTGATTTTGCGGTGATCTACGTCAAGTCGCGTCCAGCCTGCCATTTCACGGCCGTAATTATTCAGCAATTTGATGTCACCCTGCAGTGTGTGGGCGGCAATAACCAGGGGTGAATCATTGACTAGCACATCATTGAAATCCTGTGCTTCGCGGTGCTCTGCAATCTTGTGTACCAGTTGCTGGCGGTGCTCGGCGACAGCAGCCTCCATTTCTTCCAGTGCGTCGGCTACTTCCAGCACGGTGAAGTTCAGCTGATCAACCTCGTCCAAATAGCCGGGCTTGCGGGTGTAACGCTGCAATGAATCCCGCAGTCGATCGTAGTTCGACTCCGACAGCATGGGTATTGCCTTGGATAGGTTTACCAGCTTTTTCAGGGCAGTGCGCAGCGCCAAGTAAGTGAGCAAGATCGTGATGAGTAATGCGATGGCTGAGGCGATCAAACCACCCTTGAGTGAATCTTGGATTTGAGCTTGGGCGTCACTATCGTCTGACAGAATGACAGTATTGATAGGTGTGACGGTGTAGCGGCTTGGCAGAGGCTGGCGCGCTGCGGCGTATAGTCCGGCGCTGGTGCGCGTGTAAACTGTTTTATCCTGGCTCAGGAAGCCGGTGAGAGACTGTATTTCCCGTATGAGCGGGCTGGTGGATGCGGCATTGCTGGAAATGGTTGGTTCCAGGCGGCTGCTATCACTCTTGAGAAACGCAACGTCGGCTCCTGTCAGTACCGCAAAATCCACAAATATCTGCTGTAGATTGCGCACGGCTGACAGGATAAAAAGGGTGCCGTCACTGGAGATGACCGGCACAAAACTGATCTGGTAGCAGCTGGTTGTGCAAAAGATGCGGCTCAGTGGCTGCTGCTGCTCGGAGACGATGGTGATAAGGCGCTCGTCCAGCGTTTCGCCGGGTGCGCGTGTTGGGCTGTCAGCTTGCCATTGCCGCACCCGGCGCCCATCGAACTGATGCAGTGCCATCGATTCAATGCTGGGATTGAGTGATAGCAGCGCGGGCGGTTGCGAAGAGGGTTTATCGCCGCTGTAGGCATCTACCGGAACCTGCGTCAGGATATCCTCGAAACTTTGGGTAGAGCGCTCCACCAGCTTTTCAAATATACCGAAGAGTTCACCAACCCGCTTTGCGCTGGCCTGCTCATTGACGCGCACGGCGCTGATATAGGTCAGAGCACTGTTGCCCAATAGGGCCAGTGTGGTGATCAATGTAATAACAAACAGGAGCTTGGTCTGTAGACTAAGCTTTACCTGCTTCTGCGGGCTGGTCATGAATAAGAGTGACTGTCAGAAACGGTATCCCGCCATCATAACAAACAATTCGGACCTTTCGCTGATTTGCCGGTTGGGATTGTCAATATTGGGAACAGGCGCTGATCCTCTAACACCGTGCACCTCGGCTGCGAGCAACCAATTTGGCGCCGGGGCCCAGCGACCACCCAGGGTGAGCACCGTGGAATCGGTTTCGTTGGGACGATTGCGATCGCCGAGCTGGTGGTCAATGCGCGTGTACCATGTCAGCGTGCCAGTTTGCTGGTAGTCGGCCTGAAGGTAGGCAGTTTCACCCTTGCTGGCGAAGTTGCCCGCAGCACCGAACGCAGGGCTAGCGAACAGTCCATTGGTAGACAGTAGGGAGTATTCCAGTGTGTAAGAAATTTTCTCGCGGTTGTGCTGCAGTGACAGGGCAATGATATTGGCGTCGAGCTCTGCGATTGCCTGGGGGCTGTCAAAGGTGAGCGTGGCATCGTAATAGCTCATCGCCGCGCGCCAACGCCCGCCCATAAGGTCAGTGCTCAATTGGGCGGCGAAAGGGCGGCGCAATTCTGCCTGACCACTGAATAAGCCACCTTGGCCGCCAAATATGTTTTCAAACGTATTGGAATCAATATCGTCGGTTCTACCGAAGGTGGCTATAAAATGTGTGGATTGCTGGTCGCTATCCCAATAGTTGTAGAGCTGTAGGCCGTCTGATGAAAAAAACAGCTCGCGGATACCGTAACCTTCGTAATACAGCTGTGGCAGCAAGATGGAGGGGCGAGTGAAGAAAATATCCCGGGTTGAGTTATAAAAGCCGTAGGGGTTACGCACGCGTCCGGCCCGAAAACCGGCGCCAGACTGTGCGGACTGGAAGAAGCGATAGTCTGCATAGAAGTAATCAGTGCGAATACTACCGTCGTCGCCGCGTCCGGCGTCACGGGCGTAGAGTTGCCCGGCGATGCTCAGTTTAGGGTCGACGCGATAAATGCCGCCCACTCCCGCTTCGTAAAAATCCCAGGAGCCGTCAGTGCTTTCGCCATAAAAGTTGTTTTCTTTGCTGTACAGATATCCTTGGCTGACAAAGCCATGCAGATTTATTCCATTCAGGTCTTTGGCGTGGAGAGCGGGTGCTCCCGACACAAGTAGCATGAGAAGTGCGGCGACTGTGCAGGCGAGTTGTGGATATCTTATGGTCATTATCAGAACCTGAATTTCGGGTCGGTAAGCTGAGTATTGCTACCGACAAACTTAACCGGGCTATCGTTGCCGGGGAGTTGGTTGGCGTAACCAATGGCGCCAGGCGTGGAGCGTACTTTGTCGTAGAGTTGGTAGGTGGTGGCAACGACCGTTGGTGCATTGCCGGAGCCGGTGAATGTCAGTTGGTCCCATTGTTTGCGAAGAACATAGGGGAAAGTTTTCAGGAAGGTGATGCAAAACGTCTTGTGCGCCGGATGCGATTCAGGCAGAACAAATACCGTGACCGGTGTCCCGTCAGGCCAAGACTGCATACGTCCGAAAAACACCGAACGCAGGGTTCCTGAGGATAGGCTGGGTGGTAATTCCACCGCATCATTGACGATCACCTGCACGGCGCCCGTCGCTTCCTCCGCAGCGAGGGGAAATGTCGCCACCAGCCAGAAAATAAGGCTCGCTAACAAGGAGCTAGGGTGGTTACACCCGGCTTTGCTCAATCCCGCTTCTCCCATACTGAAAGTGCCGTAAGTGTTGGGCAGACGGCTCGGCACGGCCAACTTTTAATTATAACTCCGCCTTAAAATCCTGAATAAAGGATAGTATACGTCGGGCATTGGCCCCTAGATCGCCTTTGCCAACCCGTGATACTGAGCTTAGATCAACTTCGCTGCCAGAACCACTATTTGTCACTCGAATAACCACATCGTCCTTAAAACCGAACCAACGGGTCGTTGCTACGGCTTCGATCTGATAATTCTGTTCGTCTTTGAGGTAGACTTCCCAACCTTGCCGCTTGGCCGTGGCCAGTGCGAGCTGGAAAGCTTCGGCAGCGCTCAATTCAGTCGTTAGGGTCTGTAGTTCAGGGTAGGCACTGCGCTGGATCTCGGCCAGCTCGGGTGTATATTCCAGCGGGTTGGTGCCTGGCCCCCGCTGGGCCGGGGCGGCCATGAATTTCGGCGGATCTGCCGGGTCGGTCGTTACATTGTGGATCATGGGAGTGCTGCCGCCGCTGAATAAGTTTAGCGAAAAGAAGGCTAGTGCAGGCAGGCCGAGCAGGGCGGCGTAATTCAGGGTGCGACGGCTTTTGTCATCGTTCTGGCGGCGTGTGTACAGGGCCGAAAGGACTATGCTGGTGAGTCCGGTCAAGGTGGCCAGCATGAACAGCAGCAAGCCGATCCTGAAGTTAAATAGCTCCCAGCGGGTACCCAGCGCAGACAGTGGCAGCAATATCAGGCTTAGCGCGGCCATGACCAGGGTTGTTTTCGCAATTCGAGACATAGATAGGCTTCCGGCGGTGGAGGTCGTCTGATTACAGGTTTTACTATTATCTTTTTGTAACTATACCACGCCTTTTCAACAGGCAGACAGCGTGATTAACTACCGCGCCTCAGCTCCGCGGGCACAGCAGAGCATCAGAATGATTAAGTGGAAGGGACTATGACTCGAGTAAAAGACAAGGTCTGTATCGTGACAGGTGCAGCAAGTGGTATGGGCAAGGCGGACGCGATTCGCCTGGCGGCTGAAGGCGCCAAGGTGGTATTGACTGATCTGAATGAGCGAGACGGTCAGGCCGTTGCACAGGAAATTGGCGACAGCGCGCTGTTTATTAAGCACAACGTGACCAGTGAAGATGACTGGAAAAGGGTTGTGGATACCGCGGTATCTCATTTTGGCGGTCTGGATGTGCTGGTGAACAATGCCGGCATGATGACCATGGGCTCGGTCGTGGATTGCACGCTGGAAGAATATCGCAAGGTTAATGGCGTTAACAGTGAGGGGGTGTTCCTGGGCTGCAAATATGCCATCCCGGCGATGGAAGCCACGGGTCGCGGCGGCTCGATCATTAATATGTCATCGGTTGCTGCGCTGCACGGCATGTCTTTTATCGCGGCTTACAGCGCGAGCAAAGGCGCGGTAGCGGCCCTGACCAAATCGGTAGCGCTGTATTGCCGAGAGCGTCGCAACGGTATTCGCTGTAATTCGATTCACCCAGACGGTGTGAAGACTCCGATGGTGTTTAAA
Source organism: Litorivivens sp. (assembly GCF_057445395.1). NCBI lineage: Bacteria > Pseudomonadati > Pseudomonadota > Gammaproteobacteria > Litorivivens > Litorivivens sp. The sequence continues at coordinate 54,603 of NZ_JBVBUV010000003.1, read as the reverse complement.
GTGGCTACTGGCGCGGAAACCGCCACACGCGAGGAAATCGAGTCGCTGTCTACCGAAGCTAACCCGATGTGTGAACCCGAAGATATTGCCGCGTTGGTGTTATACCTGGCCTCAGACGAGTCCAAGTTTGTGAATGCGGCAGAAATGTTGATCGACAATGCAGCTACCGCTACACCGCCCATTGGCGTGTAACCTACTGGAGCAGGGCGCCCGGTATTACTGGGCGCGATCTTTCCCGGCTTCCAGAGCCTTCATAATATTTTCCAGTTGATCCGCCAGGATATTGCTGGCAGCTACTTCCATCGCCCTTCCCAGCTCTGCTTTCACCACAATTTCAGCCATGGGCCGCATCCGCCAGATCAAGTCGATGATTTTGGGGAATTCCTCCTTGGGCGGGAGCGACTTTTCTTCGTAGGGGCGCAGCACGTTATCTGAAATCAGTCGCACAAATTCCTTGGCCACTTTCTCCACGTTGTCGCGGCTCATGCGCAGGATTTCCAGCTGATCGCCCAAGGGGATACCCATTGCGCACAAATCTGCGGCGACTTTCAGGGTGCTCATGCTGTTCACGCGCACCTGTGCGCCCTGAATGATGGCTATTCCGAGTTCGCTGGCCAGTCGGATATTTGCCGGTGTGAGCTGTCGGCCGAACATTGTCACCATTTGGGTCATGGGAATTATTTCTGGCGCTTCCTTGCCCCAGGGGCTGTTGATTGCAGACTCCATGCCCAGGATTTCGCTCAGGCCAATGCCTTTTTCCAGGCCACTAATCAGATCGAGAATACTGGCGAGGGTGTAACCCCGATCAAGCAAATCAGCGATTACGCGCAAGCGTGACAAATGCTGATTGTTGTAGATACCCTTGCGGCCCCGTAGGGTGGGTGGTGGCAGCAGCCCTTTGTCCTGGTAGGCGCGTATATTGCGCACGGTGGTATTGGCGGCAAGTGCCAGCTCTTCAACCGTATATTCTTTCTTGTCTTCAGTCTCAGGGGCTTGAGGCGCCTCATTCTGCTGGCGGTACTGGGCCATGTTCTGAATTGTTTCTTCGGGAAACTTCATGCTTCGTTTGGCTCGGGCATCTTCAAATAGTGAATATTTGTTTGATAAATGGTGGTTTTCAGCGCAATCCCGCAGCTTGCTTTAATTGGATTGCGCCTTGAAAACAACGACATAGCCCAAAAGCGCGGGGTGCTCGTCATTTCAGCCAATGTCTATTCTACCTACCTCAAACTATCTTGACATCAATTAATGGTAGGTTTATGTTACATCAAATAATGATACATAAATGTGTGTTTCATATTCTAATGGATCATAAGGCAGTGAAACTGCTTCAGAGGATGATAATAATGAATGGTTTGCGCGCTTTTCCCCTGCAGCTGCTAGCAGTTGGCGCGGTTCTCTCACCCTTGGCAAATGCAAAGGCGACTCTGGAAGAGGTGATTGTTACTGCACAGCATCGAGCCCAGAGTCTTCAGGACGTGCCGGTGTCGGTCAGTGCCATCGGTGGCGACAAAATGATCGAAGCGGGTATTAACCGCATGGAGGATCTTCAGGCCTACGTACCAAACCTGACGGTTACGGAGAGTGGTATCAGTACTGATATCTTTATCCGGGGCATTGGTACCGGGATGAACCAGGGCTTTGAGCAATCGGTTGGTATGTATGTCGATGGCATCTATTACGGCCGCGCCCAGTTGGCTAGAGCACCGTTCCTGGATCTTGCCCGAGCCGAGGTTTTGCGCGGGCCGCAGAATATCCTGCATGGCAAAAACAGTATTGCGGGTGCGGTCAATCTGCACACTGCGGACCCAACAGAAGAGTATGAAGGCTTTGCATCGGCACTCTACGAGCCAAATTTTGATGAAAAGGTTTTTGACCTGGTGCTGTCTGGACCATTGACCGATAAGGTGGGGGCGCGGTTTGCAGCGCGTCTGCGTGACTATGGCGGCTATGTTGAAAACCTAACGCTGGACCGCTTCGGGCCGCAACACGATCAGGCGACCTACCGGCTGAAATTAAACTGGGAGGTTGATGACGACACGACCGCCTCGCTAAAACTTGAGTACGGCCAATTTGATTCGCTCGGTCGACACGGTGAGGTTATCCGCGACGATCCTTCAACCTCGTCCACGTTTTTGTTCACCGGTCGCACCGAAGCGGAAATTCTCGATCGAACTTATTTCCCACCGCTGGTTGACGTGGATACCCACGATTCTGTAGCCAACAACTATCAGGACTTTAAAGGGTCTTCCAACGGCAATTACAGCTATAACGACACCTACAACATGACGTTGGATGTGACATGGTTGTCGGATGCGGGGAATGAATTCAAATCTATCACCGGTCTGATGGCCTATGAATACGATGACCTGTGTGATTGCGATTCGACTGCAGCGCCGTTGTTTAAACTGACGTTGGCAGAGGAATACCAGCAGCTCAGTCAGGAATTACGCTGGGTGTCACCCGTCGGTGAGCCCATCGACTACATTGGTGGCGTGTACCTGCAGCGTACCGATCTGACCTTCAACGACAAGCTTATTCAGGACTCGGAGGTTGTCGTGCAATTGTTGAACGCGGCCGATTTTCAGGATGGTGGTACCCGGGGCGATTACGACCCCAACCCTCTGGGAGTTGATCCGGTTGAAGTGCTGGGGGTTGGTGATGCGGGTAATGCGGTAGCCGATATCACGGCACCGCGTGAGTTCACTAGCGTCTCCGATATTGCCTCGGCATTTATGCAGGCTACCTTCAACCTTGCCGAAACTTTTCGTGTGACGCTTGGTGGGCGCTACACCTATGAACACAAAAAAGGCAGCCGTTCGCTCGACCTGGCCGATCTAAACGGTAACAGTCTACCCATCGGTGAGGTGGATACGGTGGCCGCCATCAGCTTTGCGGCCGAACGCCACAACCTGAAAGGCGAGCGCAGTGAAACCCATTTTTCACCGCTGATTAATTTGCAGTGGGATTATTCGCTGGAAGGTATGGCGTACTTTACCGCTACGCGTGGTTTTAAAGCCGGTGGCTTTGATGCGCGCTCCAACCAATCACCAAGCGCTGAGCTCACACCCGCCAATCCGGGCGCGCCAGTGCCTAACCGAGTTTCTCTGGTGGGCACTTTCGAATACGACGAGGAAATGGCTACCAGTTTCGAGCTCGGTATGAAAACCGGTTTGCTCGACGGTGCCGCTGAGTTGAATGTTGCAGCGTTCTATACCATATACGAAGACCTGCAGATCAGCATTTTCGATGGCACATTGGGCTTTAATGTTGGCAACGCCAAGGAGGCGATTACTCAGGGCATTGAGCTTGATGCGCGCTATCAGGTGACTGAGTATTTGAGCTTGGGCGGTGCGCTGGCACTGCTGGATTTTGAATTTACAGATTTCAAAAACGGGCAATGTCGCCAGGGGCAACAGCCTACCTCAGACGATGGACTCTACTGCGACTACACCGGACAGAGCAACCAGTATGTGGCTGACTGGTCCGGCACTTTCATTATCGGCTACCTGCGGCCGATCAGCGCCACACTGGGTATCGGCGCGACGCTCGATATTGTATTCACCGATGATTACAACCCTTCGTCCAATGTAGATCCCCGTGTTGAACAAGAAGGTTTTACCAAACTCAATGGTCGCATCGGAATTGGTGCTATTGATCAGACCTGGGAGCTCTCTCTGGTAGGCAAAAACCTGACCGATGAAACGGTGATTGTCTACGCCGCTGATACCCCGCTGGCCAATACTATTTTTGGCAGTACAACATTTACCGGCTTTGTTGAAGCGCCGCGCTCGGTTGCGCTGCAAATGACCTACCGCTGGTAACCGGAGAAAATACGATGAAATTATTTAAGTATCTCGCGTTATTTGTACTGATGATAGCCGCCATGCCTACCCTGGCAGAGACTGAAGGGTGGACCCTGCAGCGTGAAAAAGATGGCGTCAGCGTCTACACGCGAGAAGTGAAAGATTCTGCGTTCAAAGCGTTCAAGGGTGAAACCGTACTTGAAGTTGAGCTTAATCGAGCCATGGCGCTGATGGACGATACGGCGGCCTGCGTTGAATGGATGCATTCGTGCAAGTCGCCAATTCTGATTCGCAAGCTGTCCCCTCTACAGCGTTACAGCTACATGGTGAACGATCTGCCGTGGCCGGTAAAAGACCGCGCTTTACTGCTTCAGGCCACCATTAGCCAGGAACTTCCTAGCCGGGTTGTAACAGTTGCGCTGACAACGCTGGATCCCGAAACACTCGCGGACAGTGATAGGAAACGTGTGCCCGATGATGGCGGTATTGTATTAATAGAAAAAGCGAATGGCTTTTTCCGTTTTACCCCGCTCAATGAAAAACAGACGCACGTGGAATATCAGATGCACACTGAGCCCAGTGGTGCATTGCCAGCCTCGCTGGTGAACAGCATGGTCGTGGATACGCCGTTCTACACGCTTAAATCCATGCGCGACGTAGTTAAAGCCGAGAAATACACCGATTTCAGACCTTTTTAATGGACTGGCGGCCGCGTGCGGCCACAATCAAGGAGATTGTCATGACTAACCCCGTAATGCCTGTTCGCAGAAACCTGAATTTTCACTTGCCGGCCGAGCGCATCAGCGATTGGCACGGTGGCAGTATTCATATTTCACATTTTCTCAATGCCATGTCTATTTTCTTTCCAGTAGGGGAGCGCTTTTTTATCGATAGCGTGCGCCATTATCGCGATAAGGTCAGCGACCCGACCCTGCAGGAGTCCGTAAAAGGGTTTATCGGCCAGGAAGCCATGCATGGTCGCGAGCACGAGGAATATAACGATGCGTTGACAGCCAAAGGCCTGCCTGCGGATAGATATGAAAGGCTCGTGCTTAAGCTGCTTAATTTTTTTCGTCGCTTTACGCCAAAAGTTTCCCAGCTGGCCGGTACTATCGCGCTGGAGCACCTCACGGCCATACTGGCGCATCGAATCCTTTCGGATAAAAGTCGATTGACTGGCGCTGAACCACGATTCGCCGCAATTTGGCATTGGCACGCGCTGGAGGAAACCGAACATAAAGCGGTGGCATACGACGTCTATGCGAGCGTAATGAAGAACCGTTTTCTGGCTTATATACGACGCTGTGTAGCGTTAATCATGTCTACTGCCATCTTTTTTGTCTTGCTAATTCCATTTCATGTGGGTTTGGTAGCACGCGAAAAAGGCCAGCTCTTTAACCTGAAAGGCTGGTGGCGTGTGACAGTTTTTCTTTGGGGGCCGCGCGGCGCTCTGCTGCGAGCGCTACCAGATTGGCTTGATTTTTTCCGACCAGGCTTCCATCCCTGGGATCACGACAATCGCGAGTATTTGGAAGAAATTGACTCGCTGGTGACTGAAGTTGAAGCCTATAAAGCGCAGGGAGCTGCGGCGTGACTAACGCTGCCAACCTTGAGCAACCCTCGGCGTCGGCCTTTGCCGAGTTGGAAGCGTTGTTTGCGGCCACATCGCTGGCCGCAATTGACCGCGATCAACTAAAGCAGTGGCGTCCGCAGGGTAACCTCTGGAATCGTTTGAAACCATTGATTGCCCGCCAGGCTGGCGCGGATCTTCGTTGGACGGAGATCGACGGCCACCGTCTGCATTACTGGGATAGCGGCACACCGAACAAACCTGTGTTGGTGCTTGTCCACGGGTTCGGTGCCAGCAAGGAAAACTGGTCTTATCTCGCTGCCATACTGCGGCGCGATTACCGGGTGCTGGCATTGGACCTTCCGGGTTTCGGTAGCAGCAGTTTTCGTACCGAGTGTGATTATCGCGTAGATACGCAGGCTGAGCGGGTCGCTCAGTGGTTAACACAGCTTGGTGTCGGTAAGGCATTTATTGCCGGCAGTTCCATGGGGGGCGCGATCGCCGGGCTGGTGGCAGCGCGCTATCCGGCAATGATCGATGGCCTATGCCTGATGAACGCCGCCGGCGCACCGGCAACGCGCATGAGTATGCTAGAGGCGGGCGTGCTCGCCGGGAAGAACTATCTTGTGGCCGACACGGCAATGCAGGCTCAGCGTGTGTTTCAGCTTTGCTTTCACTCTCGCAAACGAATGCTGGGTGTTCTGTTCGGCTTGCTGATGGGTAAGGACATGGCACAGCGCAGTCCGGTCAATCACGCGATATTTGCTGACCTTGTTGGGTCTCTTGGTACGGCAAACGAAGCATTACCCAGTATCGCAGCTCCGACACTGGTGTTGTGGGGTGATAGCGACCGAGTGCTCGACAGCAGTTGTGTAGATGCCTTCCTCGCAGCCATTCCGCAAGCTCGAGCTATGGTGTTCCCTGAAACGGGTCATCTCCCGATGGTGGAGAGGCCGCAGGATACGGCGACAGTATTAAAGGGCTACTTTAATGCCGCACTCGCAATGGAGACAGATTCGTGAATAACAAAAAACAAGTCATTCTGGAAACCGCCATTGTTGGCGCCGGTTTTGGCGGGCTTGGTTTGGCCATCCGCTTGCTACAGGACGGCTGCAGCGACTTTCAGATATTTGAAAAATCTGATGATGTAGGCGGTGTGTGGCGCGACAATATCTATCCCGGTGCCGCCTGTGATGTGCCGTCGCATCTTTACTCTTTCTCATTTGAACCCAACCCCGGCTGGAGTCGAGCGTTTGGTGGTCAGGCGGAAATTCATCAATATTTGCAACACTGTGCTGATAAATATCAGTTGTGGGATAAGATTCAATTTGGCGCGGAAGTGGAAGCGGCGCTATTCGACGAACAGCGGAACCTCTGGACGTTGCGCTTTCGAAGTGGTGATGAAATTCGCGCGCGCGCAGTTGTTCTGGCTGTCGGTGCGTTGAATGTACCTGCCTATCCGTCCATAGAGGGGCTGGATACGTTTAAAGGCAAGATAATGCATACCGCCGAATGGGATGACCATTATAGTCTGGAGGGTAAGCGAGTTGGGGTGATAGGTACCGGCGCGAGTGCGATTCAGGTGGTGCCGAGCATTCAACCACAAGTTGCCGAATTGAAACTTTATCAACGAACTGCACCCTGGGTTATGCCCAAGCGTGACGGTTGGATACCGCCGGTCTGGCGTAAGACTTACGAACGCTTTCCCATTCTGCAAAAGCTTCACCGAACGCTGCAGTATTGGATGTTTGAATCTACCGCTCCAGTGATGATTAAAAATAATTGGATGACACGAGTCGGTGAACGTCTGGGGCGCCGTTACCTGCGCCGCAAGATTCAGGATCCGGTGCTGCGCGAGAAGGTCACGCCGACCTACGCATTGGGGTGCAAGCGGGTTTTGCTCTCAGATGATTATTATCCAGCATTGACCAAAGCCAATGTCGACGTGCTGACCCAGGGCATTCGGCGTGTGGATGAGACCGGCATTGTCAGCGCCGACGGCAGTCACCAACAGCTCGATGCGCTGATTTTGGCTACTGGCTTTAAAGTCCCGGCTGCGGGTGCGCCGTTTCGAATTGAAGGCCTTGGTGGTCGGGTGCTGGACGATGACTGGCGCGGCGGTTCAGAAGCCTATTTGGGGATGGCGGTTACCGGCTATCCGAATCTGCTGTACATCATGGGGCCGAATACTGGGCCAGGTAATATTTCGGTGATTTTCTATATCGAATCGCAGCTGCGCTATATCATGGCCTACCTCAAGCATATGAGGGAACGCAATATTGCCGCACTGGATATCAAGCCCGATGTACAGCGTAAGTTTAACGATATGATTCAGGCGAAGATGCAGAAGACTACCTGGGTATCGGGTTGTGATAGCTGGTATCTCACCGAAGATGGCAAGAATACGACGCTGTGGCCGGGCTATTCCTGGCAGTATCGTATGCAAGCAAAACATTTCGATCCAAGTCTTTATCGCAGTATCCGGACGCGTCCATCGGCGCGTGAACTGGCGCTAGAGCCCGGATGCGAGGCGATACCCTCAGCGTGACTGAAGGTGGCTGATAGAGCAGGGCGAAAATTCACCAATAAGGAAGTCTCATGCTAGAGGTAAATGGCAAAGTTATTGCAATCACAGGGGCAGGCTCAGGAATCGGACTGGCGCTCACCAAACTTTGTTTGCATCACGGAGCGAGGGTGGCGGCGTCTGATCGCAATATGTCATCGCTAACTGCCTTGGGCGTTGAATATCCCGACGTTCTGCATTGCGCGACTGTTGATGTCAGCGACTCGCAGGCGATGACTCAGTGGGCGAAAGATGTGGTGGCGCATTTTGGTCAGTGCGATGTGCTTGTGAATAATGCAGGCGTGTCGCTGTCCAGTAATATCCAGACCATGAAGCGAGCAGACCTTGCGTGGTTGATGGATATTAACTTCTGGGGTGTGGTCAATGGTGTAGAAGCTTTTTTACCACATCTGATTGAGCGTCCCGCCGCCTGTGTAGTCAATATTTCCAGTTTGTTTGGTTTAATGGCAGTGCCTTCGCAATCTGCTTACAACGCCGCAAAATTTGCCGTGCGCGGTTATTCCGAATCGATGCGGCAGGATTTGCGCGACACCAATGTGAAGGTGGTAACCGTGCACCCGGGTGGCGTGAAAACCAATATCGTACGCAATGGTAAGCATTTTGACAGCCTCGATGGCAGTGCAACCAACACCGAAGAAACCGCAGCCATGTTTGCCCGTGTAGCCTCGACGACACCTGAACGCGCCGCCGAGATTATTTTGAAAGGTATTAAGAAGGGGAAGCCCCGGGTACTGATCGGGCGCGATGCCATCTTTCTGGATATTCTGCAGCGTCTGCTGCCGGGTGTGTACGACCGCATTACCGTACCGGCTTCTGTGAAAGGTCGGCGTCGGCTTGCCAGTCAGTAGCTGAATCCTACCCGTGACAAGATTTGCTCCCTCCCTTGGCCTGTCGTTTCGACCGGCCCTTTTTTTCTTCAGCATTTTTTCTCTTGTTGTAAGCACGGTCTGCGCTCATGAAAACCCCTTGGGTTCGATAGACCTGCAGCCAGTGCTGAGGAACCCTTCGATGCGAATGCCGACTGCAGAAACGCTGGTGCACGTCAGCGGTTTTAGCTATCTCAATAACCGGGATCGATTGCTGGATGATCTACTGGACGCCCGTCATGCTGCGGTTGCTCTGGAATCTAGTGTGCGCAGGTTGGAATACTTCCCCGGTGATGAATCTGAGCTTATTGACCTGCTCAGAGGAATGGACGGCAAAGCGACAACGGCGCAGGCCGGTATTGGGTTAGTGTTGGCAACACACTGGCAGGATAACCGCTATACCCTTACCGCTGCTGCGAGAACCCGCTTTGCGGGAACCTTTGAGTATGTGGCGTCTGACGAGCCGAAACTGCGTTTGGCGCCGGTAGTTGCTTTTATAGAACTAGCGAAGCTGGAGTCGAGGGTTCGGGTGTCGGGCTATGGCGTAGCGGAGGTGGCGCTGCATCGGCGAATGGATGAAATTGCGCTGCCTGCCACTCGCATCACATTGAGCGTTAAGCACCAGGAGTATTCCTTGTACGAACGCGATGTACCTATTCAGGATTATCGCGAAAGTGATCTGTTCAAGCTCGGTGATTATAGCCGTCGTTTTTCCCGGCCGAACCTGTCAGTGGCGAGTGTTACCGACGTGGGTGACTGGCGACTGGGTTTAGCGATTGAAAATCTTGTGCCGGATACACTCAGAGGATTGCAAAGCACTGCGTATCGCATACGTCCGCAAGCCACTGTGCAAATTGGCTACCAGTTGATGTGGGGCAGCGCCAATCTCTATCAGGATCTTAACAGTCAGCCGGCTTTTGGTCAGGTGAGTGAGCGCCGTGAAACGGCCCTGAAGTTTGATATGCCGCTGGGAAAGCGTTTCGTAATCGGCGCCGGTTATCAGTATGTAGCCAAAGGTCGTGACGACGATGCCTTCAGCCTGTCGTTGTCATATCGGCTGCCAGACAGTTTCTATCTGGGAGTAAGCGCTACTGCCGCTAGCCGCCATGAGTTCGGCGGTGCGTTTCGCATTCAGTTGCCTTTGTTTTAACAGACGCTCTCTTGCTATCCTTGGCGCGCAAAATCAGTAGGAGATTCCCCGTGTCCCCTCAGGACAAATCGATAAAATTACACCCTTCCTGGCTAAAAGCACTCGATGCCGAGTTTCAGCAGGACTATATGCACAATTTGCGTGGCTTTCTCAGTGAGCGTATCGCAGCCGGTGCAACCATTTATCCCAGGCCGGCTGAGTGGTTCAATGCCCTGGACAGCACCCCACTGACGCAGGTTAAGGTCGTGATCCTGGGGCAGGATCCCTACCATGGGCCGGGGCAGGCGCACGGCTTGTGTTTCTCGGTAAAACCTCCTGTCGCGCCGCCACCATCACTGGTGAACATCTATAAAGAGTTGAAGAGTGACCTGGGTGTCGTGCCACCCCCCCACGGCTGCCTGACCAGTTGGGCAGAGCAGGGTGTGCTGTTGTTGAACAGCGTCCTTACGGTAGAGCAGGGGCAGGCAGGGGCGCATCAGGGTAAGGGTTGGGAGCGATTTACTGACGCGGTGATAGAGTGTATCAATCGGGAACTAGAAGATGTGGTATTTCTGCTGTGGGGTGCTTATGCCCAGAAAAAAGGCCAGTTGGTGGATGCCAGTCGTCATTGCGTCCTGAAGGCACCCCATCCGTCGCCCTTGAGCGCGCACCGGGGCTTTCTGGGGTGTCGACATTTCTCGCAGACTAACGACTATCTCGTTTCGCGTGGCGCTCAGCCGATTAATTGGGAGCTGCCGTTAGCGGTGTCGGCATAGTGTTGAGTGTAGACGTGGATTAAAACGCACGCCTACGCTCTAACTACAGGCGGGGTTTAGTCAGTCTCCGCGAGGTCGCTGCCCAGACCATCGGGGAGTCCATAGGGAGGGGGTGCTACCTGGGTAACGCGGGTACCGCTTTTCAGTTTCAGATCAGTCGATAGTGCGGCACTGGTTGCCAGTACAATGGCGGCGCTGCCGTCGCTGACGCAGCTGGCGACAGTGCCAACAGGCTTTTCAGCGTCAAAGATGTCGTCTCCTGCGGCGCCAGCGCCATCTAATTCGGCCAGATACAGGCGGCGTTTCGGCACGCCCTTAAAATGCAGGCGGGCGACAACTTCCTGCCCGGTATAACAGCCCTTTTTAAAACTTACTGCTCCGTTGAGATCGTAATTCATTAGTTGCGGCAGAAACGCGTCGCGCGTGGCAGCGCAAACGGAGACCTCGCCTGCTTCGATGTCGAGTGCATCCCACAATTCTGAACCGACGGGCTGTGCACGCTCACGCAGTCGGGGCCAGAGTTCGGCTGCGCGATCTTGCGTCAACCACAGCTCGTAGCGTAGAGGAGCGCGATACAGCACCAGATCAGTGCCGCAAACGATTGTGTCCAAAGGTGCTTGCGGAAGCTGAGAATAATGCTGACCCAGTAATTCGGCCGCTGAGGGACCGGCAACCCCAATACCGACGTAGTCGCTGCTGGCATCGCAGAGTTCTACCTTGGAGAAAACCGCGTACTTACCCAGCACCTTTAGGGTATCGTCAGTGCAGTCGCGGCGCAGTTTCAGTAACAGGGTGTCGCTGGCCAGCCGTGCCGCGGTAAAGCTGGCCAGCATCCGTCCTTTGGGGGTGCAGTACGCACCGTTGCGGGCCTGCGACATAGTTACCTGCCGAAAATCCGCGGTGGTTTGGCCTTGAAAAAAGGTTTGGCCGTCGGGACCTTGCGCGCGGACGAAGCCGTATTGAGTCAGTGGAACCAGCCAGTTCTCACCATCAACCGTGTCAGTGGCGGCAAACGTGCAGTGTTCACCGGACAAAATGGCGTTATCTGCTTCGAGTTGATGTGTAAATGGGGTTGTAGTCACCGATCACTCCTGACGTGGTGAGTAAGAAGGCCATGCGCCGGCTGGCCGGTATCGCTATAATGCGCCGCTTAACGGGCGGCAGCAGGCAACTTAATGTACTCAGAAAACGAGATCAAGCGAATTTACTGGGCCAGTCGGCGGGGTATGCTGGAGCTCGATCTAATGTTGGTTCCTTTTATGGAAAACTGTTTTCGTGAGCTTGGGCCCGAAAAACAGCGGCATTATGTTGAGCTTATGGAGTGCGAAGACACCCAGATTTTTCAGTGGTTGCTGGGCACGGAGAGCCCAGCGGAAGAAAACCTTCTAGGGATAGTGAATGACATCAAGGCGTACGCCCGGCGCGCTAAGGGTTGAGCTTCGGCCCTCTCGCCTTCTTCTGGTGTTTCTGGTGCTGCAGCACGTTGCGGTGGCTGTTGCCATACTCATGGCAGGGTTACCGGTCGCTATAGCCTGGGCAAGTGCACTGCTCGTTCTGTTCAGCGTTTTCTATCAGGTCTATCGTCTAGTAGCCGATTCCTGTCGACTGTTTGCGATAACGTACCATCACGGCCGCTGGCATCTAGAATACCGCAGAGGTGTGTTGGTGGGGCACTTACGGGCGCGCTGGCGTCTGCCGTGGGTGCTGGGACTGAGTATCGACCTTGATGGTCAGCGGCAATCGTTACTGCTTCTCAGGGATAGCTGCAGCGCCGATGATTTCCGGCGGCTGCAGCTCTGGTCAGGTTTTGTCGCCACCACGGTGTCTGGGGTCGAGGATCGTGTCTAACGCTTCGGGTAATGTTTCTGGGTAGTCTAGGGTGTAGTGCAGTCCGCGACTTTCTTTTCGTTGCATGGCCGAGCGGATTATCAGCTCGGCCACCATGGCCAGATTGCGCAATTCGATCAGGTCATTGCTGACCTTGTAGTTGCTGTAATACTCGCGAATTTCCTGTTGTAACAGTTCCACCCGGTGAAGGGCGCGCTGCAGGCGCTTGTTGGTGCGCACAATACCCACATAATCCCACATAAATCGGCGCAATTCGTCCCAGTTGTGGGATATCACCACGTCTTCGTCGGAATCCGTTACCTGGCTTTCGTCCCAGTCGGGAATGCGCAATTCTGCCTGTGGCTCTGCGATGCGTTCAGCAATGGCGTCAGCGGCGGAGCGGCCAAACACAATACATTCGAGCAGCGAGTTGCTGGCCATCCGGTTAGCGCCATGCAGGCCGGTAAAAGATGTTTCGCCAATGGCAAACAGGCCGTCTAGGTCTGTTTTTCCCCGGTGGTCAACCATGACGCCGCCGCAGGTGTAGTGCGCTGCGGGTACCACGGGAATAGGCTCGCGGGTGATGTCGATGCCCAGTTCAAGGCAGCGGGCTTTGACGGTGGGGAAATGGTGTAGCAGAAAATCTGCGGACTTGTGGCTGATATCCAGGTAGACGCAATCGGAGCCGAGTCGCTTCATTTCATGGTCAATGGCCCGGGCCACAATATCACGGGGCGCTAACTCGCCGCGCTCGTCATAGCGTTGCATAAAGCGTTCGCCGGTGGAGGAGAGTAGCCTGCCTCCTTCTCCGCGAATGGCCTCCGTTACCAGAAAGGATTTGGCTTGCGGGTGATAGAGGCAGGTTGGGTGGAACTGGTTGAATTCCATGTTGGCTACCCGGCAACCGGCGCGCCAGGCCATGGCAATGCCATCGCCGGAGGCACCATCGGGATTGCTCGTATACAAATAGGCTTTGCTGGCGCCGCCCGAGGCCAGCACCACAAACTTGGCCCTGAACAATCGTACGTGGCCAGCTTTGCGATCCAATACATAGGCCCCATGGCAACGGCCACCACGTACTACCAGGTCAACCGCCACATGCTGCTGGAATATTTCGATAGAGTCTCGTTTCAGGGCTTGGTTGGTCAGCGCTTCAGAGACGGCGCGACCAGTGGCATCGGCGGCATGAATAATGCGGCGGTGGCTGTGACCGCCTTCGCGGGTCAGGTGAAAGCCTTCTTCGTCTGGATAGCGGCTGAACTCCACCCCCTGAGACACCAGCCATTCGATGCTTTCCCGGCTATTGGCGACCGTAAAACGAACAGTATCGTCGTGACACAGCTGGGCACCTGCGGCCAGTGTGTCGGTGACGTGGTCGTCTACCGTGTCTTGCTCGTCGAGCACAGCGGCAATGCCGCCCTGGGCGTAATAGGTTGATCCCTGATTGAGCTCGCCTTTGCAAATAACCGCGATCCGGGCTTTCTCAGCCAGTCGCAGGGCGAGTGTCAGGCCGGCGGCGCCGCTGCCGATCACAAGAACGTCGTGGGTATAGCTGGAAGTCATGGATTGCCTTGGGTGATCTGCACCGATACCATTTGCGGCGATTTGCCGGCCGGCAGAGTATACTGGCATTGTCTAATTCGGCCAATGACAGAGAATTCAGAAAAAACTGGCCGGTACCAGAACTAATGGGGTTACACGTGGTCTATCTGGGTAACGCAGGATCTGACAATCAGGAGCGGCGTGATTGTGGATCGTGCTGAAATGAGCGACAAGCAGCTGGTGGAGCGCGTGCAGCGCGGCGACCAGCGCGCCTATGATTTACTGGTGCTTAAATACCAGCACAAAATATTTGGCCTGATCTCGCGCTATGTCAAAGACAGTGATGAAATTCAGGATGTTGCCCAGGAAGCCTTTATCAAGGCTTACCGGGCCCTGCCCAAGTTTCGCGGTGACAGCGCGTTTTATACATGGCTGTATCGTATTGCGATCAACACCGCCAAGAATTATCTGGTCAGCCGAAACCGGCGACCTCCCAGTATTGATGTGGACGTAGCGGATGCCGAATTCTATGACGGTGCCGACGGCCTGCGCGATACTGACAACCCTGAAAATGTTCTGTTCGGCAACGAGCTAAAAGGGGTTGTCAATGCGGCAATTCAGGCGCTGCCAGAGGATCTGCGCACGGCCCTGACCCTGCGCGAATTTGACGGTCTGAGCTATGAAGACATTGCCGATGTGATGGATTGTCCGGTCGGAACGGTTCGTTCGCGAATCTTTCGGGCTCGGGAAGCGGTGGACGAGAAAGTGAAAGCCCAGATGGGCGGCAGTGAGGTAACGGCATGAGCGATGAACTTCGGGAATCCCTCTCCGCGTTGATGGATGGCGAGGCTTCGGAGTTGGAATTGCGGCGCGTACTGCGCGATGGCAATTCAGAAACTGAAGCCTACTGGGGGCGTATACAGCGGCAGCGCAATATTCTTCGGGGCGACCCGGATTTCCCCGGGTTGGATGTGAGTGCCCGAGTGCGCTCGGCGATAGCTCAGGAAGTGCCACACAGCGCACGTCGTACACTGGAGTGGCGCAAGCCGCTGGCCGGTTTGGCGGTGGCCGCCAGCGTTGCGGCTTTGGTTGTGTTTGGGCTGGGGGGCGCCAATCAGTCGGCGGTGCCCACCCTTGCCGAAAACGGCGCGCCTGCCACCGGACAGGAAAGTGGGCGGGTGTATCTTGCGTCGCCGCAGTCGTCGGTAGGCGCTGTCACTGCCAGTGCCACAACGGGCTCGATCCCGCGTTATCAACAGGTTGACGACAAACGCTCGCGCGAGCGCTTTGAAAAATTCCTGCAGCAGCATACTGAGCGCGCGGCGCTGAACAACGGCCAAGGAATGGTGACTTATGCGCGACTGGTGAGCCATGAGGTTGAATAAGTGCTGAGAAAGAAGTCTGCTCATGCCGTTTGGCTGTTATTTCTGGCGGGGGCAGCCTGGGCGGATCAGCCCCGGGAGTGGCTGGAACGCATGTCCCATGGCCACCGCGAAGTCAGCTATCAGGGTATTGTCAGCCATCAGGTTGAAGATAGACTGACGTCCTATAAGGTTATTCATCAAGTACACGACGGGCGTGAGTTTGAGCTGCTACAACCGCTTGATACGGCCGATAAACAGCTGGTGCGCAAAGGTCACAGCATACACTGTGTACATCCCGCCGAGCGCCTGTTGCGTGGCAGCGAGCCTACCCTGAGTCGGCATTATGACCTTACGATGGGGGACAACGGCTGGGTGGCTGGCCGGGAAGTGGTCACGGTCAATGTCGTACCGCGCGATGTTTTTCGGCTGGGCTACCGCTTGTCGCTGGATTTGGTGACAGGGGTTCCTCTGAAAACCGAAACGCTGGATCAGCAGGATAGGGTGTTGGAGCGTTTTCAGTTCATGATGTTTGATACTACCGAGCAGGGGCAGTTGATTGATTCCCAGGCGCGGGAAGTCAGCCATCGCGAGCCTGCCTCGGCGGCGGATCGCGCGCTATTGCTGGCTAAAATGCCCTGGAAACCGGGCTGGATACCAGACGGCTTTACCCTGGCAGAACCTGGCGAAGGTGCTAATGATGCACTGAGCTTTACCGACGGAATCAGCACGTTTTCTGTGTTCTTGGAGCCTGTCAGTCAGTTTGATGATTCACCGCTGGCAGCCGCCATGCGCAGCGGCGCCACTGTGTCCTACACTTACCCGTTGCCCGATGCCGACTTTGTGGCAACCGTAATCGGTGAGGTGCCGTTGCTCACCGCCGAGCAGGTGGCCAAATCGCTGGTGATAAGTCCGTGATGCAGGAGAGTGGGCGCGTTGTCGCCATCGAACCCGATGCACTGTGGGTGGAAACCATACAGCGTTCTACCTGTGGCACTTGTGCCGCCCAGAAAGGCTGCGGTCAGGGGCTGCTGAACAAGCTGGGCGACGGCAAGCGCAACCATTTGCGGGTGTTGCTCGGTGATACGCCTGCAAGTGAGTTTGCCCTTGATGACGAAGTGCAATTCTCTGTGCCGGAAAATGTGCTCCTCAAAGGTGCAGCAATTGTGTACCTGACCCCACTATTGATGATGCTTCTGGGGATGGGGCTGATACACGAGTTGACCGCTAGCGATAAGCTGGCGGCGCTGGGTGCCCTGACGGGTTTTGTCGCCGGGTTTGGTCTGGTGCGTGTCCATGCATTGTTCACGCGAAATCGCCCCGAACTGCAGCCGCAACTTGTTTCCCACTCTCGCCCATCGAGAAGTCAACCACAGAGTTTGTCCCTCTAACCGCTGCTGCGTGGCGGTGAAGTGCCTGAATGCGCTACAATCGCCGGCTTTGAGCCCCGCCGGTGTCGTTGCCGGCCTTTGTGAACCCTAACCGGCCCTGGGAATTGTGTGAGCAGTCTTAAACATATTCGAAATTTTTCCATTATTGCCCATATTGACCACGGCAAATCGACGATTGCCGACCGCTTTATTCAAGTGTGTGGCGGTCTTACCGAGCGTGAAATGGCTGAGCAGGTGCTCGATTCGATGGATATCGAGCGCGAACGCGGCATTACGATCAAGGCGCAGAGCGTCACCCTGAACTATACAGCCAAGGATGGGGAAACCTACGAGCTCAATTTTATCGATACTCCGGGACACGTAGATTTCACCTACGAGGTGTCTCGCTCGCTGGCGGCCTGTGAAGGGGCGTTGCTGGTGGTCGATGCAGCTCAAGGGGTTGAGGCGCAGTCCGTTGCGAACTGCTATACCGCCATAGAACAGGATCTTGAGGTTATTCCCGTCCTCAATAAGATGGACCTGCCGCAGGCTGATCCAGAGCGGGTAAAGCGAGAGATAGAGGAAATTATTGGCCTGGATGCCACGGATGCTGTCGCGGCGAGTGCCAAATCAGGCCTGGGTATCGACGATATTCTGGAGCAGATAATCGCCAAGATCCCACCTCCTGTCGGCGATCCTGACGGTGAATTGCAGGCGCTGATTATTGACTCCTGGTTTGATAATTATCTGGGTGTTGTGTCGCTGGTGCGGGTCAAGAATGGTGTCATCAAAAAAGGTGACAAGGTCATTGCCAAGACTATTGGTAAAGCACACGGTGTCGATAACGTCGGTATATTCACCCCAAAACTGACGTCAACAGGGCAGCTGCGTGCAGGCGAAGTGGGCTTTGTGGTGGCGGGTATCAAGGATATCCACGGTGCGCCGGTCGGCGACACCTTTACCCACGCCTCAACCAGCAGCGTTGCAGCGTTGCCGGGATTTAAAAAGATAAAGCCGCAGGTATATGCCGGTATGTTCACGGTATCTACAGACGACTACGAGGATTTCCGCGAGGCATTGGCCAAGCTTACATTGAACGATGCCTCCCTGTTTTACGAGCCGGAAACGTCCGATGCGTTGGGTTTCGGCTTTCGCTGTGGTTTCCTCGGCACGCTGCATATGGAGATCATTCAGGAGCGGCTGGAGCGGGAGTACGACCTGGATCTGATCACCACCGCGCCCACGGTTATTTACGAGGTAAAAACCAAGCGAGGAGAAGTTGTACAGGTCGATAACCCTTCGGCCCTGCCAGATCCTGGCGAGTTGGAAGAAATGCGAGAGCCCATAGCGCGTGCCAATATTCTGGTGCCGCAGGAATTTGTCGGCAATGTGATTTCCCTGTGTGTTGAAAAGCGCGGTGTTCAGAAAGATATGCAGTTTCTTGGGCAGCAGGTATCACTCACGTATGAAATCCCGATGAGTGAGGTAGTGCTGGATCTGTTTGACCGCCTAAAGTCAGTGAGCCGAGGCTTTGCGTCATTGGATTACAGTTTTGAGCGCTTTCAGGAAGCCAATCTGGTAAAACTTGATGTTTTGATCAATGGAGAGCGTGTTGACGCTCTGGCCATGATCGTACACAAGGATTTTGCCGCCAGTCGCGGTCGTGCGCTGGTAGAAAAAATGAAAGAGCTGATCCCCCGGCAAATGTTTGATGTGGCGATTCAGGCGGCAATAGGCGGTCATGTCATTGCGCGGCAAACCGTCAAAGCATTGCGCAAAAACGTCACAGCAAAATGCTATGGTGGTGATGTCTCACGTAAACGAAAACTGTTGGAAAAGCAGAAAGCGGGTAAGAAGCGCATGAAAATGGTGGGGAAAGTGGAAATACCCCAGTCAGCGTTCCTCGCAGTACTTAAGGTCGATAGCTAATGGTTAACAATCTGTTGCTGGTGGTTAGTGCGCTAACCCTGATTGTCTGGACGGTACAGGAAGTCCGCGGACGTCGGCAGTTAAATGACGCGCTTTCCTGGTGTGCAGACCACAAAAAAGAAAACAATGGCGAATCTCTGCTTACGCAGGCGATGCCGGGCTGGTGGAACTCGACCACCATGTTCATAAACCTTGCCTGGATGGCCTGGTTTGCCAGTGTAGTGCTGGTGAAAGACGGAGATTTTGCGTTGGTGCTGGTGGTGATTACTGCGCTGGCCGGCCTCATCGCGCTGCTGGATCGTTTGTTTTTTGCGCGTCGCCGAACCTACTTGATAACGGAAGGGAATATAGCGGTCTACCTCAAATATACCGTGAAGGCCGACTATGAAAACCTGAAAGCGCAGCTTTCTGAGCAATTGCCCATTGCCGAAAATGCCAAATCCTTTTTCCCGGTGTTGCTGGTCGTGCTGGTACTGCGTTCTTTTGTTGCAGAACCGTTTCAGATTCCATCGGCGTCTATGGTTCCAAGCCTGGAAGTGGGTGATTACATTCTGGTAAACAAGTTCAGTTATGGTTTGCGTCTGCCCGTGGCCGGCACCAAAATTCTGGAGGTGGGTGAGCCTGAGCGTGGCGATGTGATGGTGTTTTTCCCGCCCCACGACAGTCGCTATTTCATTAAGCGTGTGGTGGGTTTGCCCGGCGATGAGATCGTGTATAAAGACAAGGCACTCTTTATTAATGGTAAGCCTATGGCGCAGACATTACTGGCAGAAGTACCACCGCTGAACCCCCGTTATGAAGTCATCTCTGAAGATTTGGCAGGGCGCGAGCATTTGATACATCATGAGTTGCGCGTCGATCGTGGCGATTTTCGCGAAGTGGTGCGCCCCGGGCACTATTTCATGATGGGTGATAACCGTGATAACAGTAGCGACAGTCGCATTTGGGGGCAGGTACCGGAGTCCAATATTGTTGGCAAGGCCTTTGCGATTTGGATGCACTGGCGCTCAGTAAGCGAACTGCCAAGCTTCGATCGGGTGGGAACCATTCGCTAGATAATAAATGCAGGAGGCGGGTATGCAACTTCGATCCAAACAGACAGGCATGGGCCTGATACCGTTAGCCGTGATCATTTCTGTGGCAGCCCTGCTGGGGTTGTGCACGTTCCGGCTGGCGCCGATCTATCTGGATCACATCACGATCCGGCAGATAGTGAAAAATGCAGCCGAAGACCCGGATCGAAGGGGTATGACTGCATCGGAGATCCGTAAGTCAATGCAGGGCGCGTTTATCACCAACCGCGTGGAAACCATCCAACTGCGTGACATTAAATTTACCTCCGAGCGCAATGTGATCATTATGGACGCGCGTTATGAAGTGCGCGTACCGCTGCTCTACAATATTGATGCGGTTGTGAAATTCGACAATCTGCTGTTTGAAATCCCGCGTAGCTGATGCCTTCCTACGCCGCATTGCAAGAGCGTCTGGGCTACCAGTTTGTTGATGAGGTTATGCTGGAGCGGGCCTTGCGTCATCGCTCAGCCGGTAAGGACAACAATGAACGGCTTGAATTTCTGGGTGATGCGGTACTGAGCCTGGTTATCGCAGAATACCTCAGTGAGCGATTTCCCGCCGCTCGAGAGGGCGAACTGAGTCGTATGCGCTCGACCCTGGTTAAAGGGGTTACCTTAGCGAAACTGGCACGAGAGCTATTACTGGGTGATTACATCCTGCTGGGTAGCGGTGAGCTGAAAAGTGGTGGGCATCGCAGGGATTCCATTCTGGCCGACGTGGTTGAAGCACTAATAGGTGCGATCTATACCGAGGCGGGTTTTGACGAGGTTCGCCAATGTGTCAGGCGCTGGTTCGCTGAGCGTATAGAGCAGATAGCGCCCGGTGAAGCATTGAAAGACCCCAAAACCCGGTTACAGGAATTTCTGCAGTCAAAAGGCGTGGCATTGCCAGACTATGAACTGGTCGACCAGGCCGGTCAGCCACACAATCAAGTATTTGAAGTACGTTGCCGCACACAGTTGGGCGGCACATCCGTTACCGCGAGTGCAACCAGCCGCAAAAAAGCCGAACAGGCTGCGGCCCAGCAGATGCTGGATATTTTACAGGGCGAATCATGACAGAATCCCGCTGCGGCTACATTGCTATTGTTGGCCGTCCCAATGTGGGCAAATCCACCTTGCTCAATCACATACTAGGTCAGAAGATCAGTATCACTTCCCGCAAACCCCAGACCACCCGACATCGTGTATTGGGTATCAAGACCCGTGATACTGTGCAGGCAATCTATGTGGATACGCCGGGGCTCCACCGCGGCCAGAGCCGTGCGATCAACCGCTTTATGAACCGCGAGGCAACCAGCAGCTTGCGTGATGTAGACGTGGTGGTGTTTGTTATTGAGGCGGGACGTTGGACTGAGGAAGACCGCTGGGTGCTTGAACAGCTGCGCGACCGGCAAGTGCCGGTGGTGTTGGTGATCAACAAAGTAGATAAGCTCGATGACAAGGAAGAATTGCTCCCCTTTATTGCCGAGCGAGCCGAAGATCATGAGTATGCGCAGCTGATTCCGGTGTCTGCCCTGCGAGCAGATAATCTCGATGCACTTGAGCAATCACTTGATGCGTATTTGCCCCAGGGCCCCCATTTCTTTGAAGAAGATCAGATCACCGACCGCAGTGTTCGGTTTTTGGCGGCCGAAATTGTTCGCGAAAAAATCACTCGGCAGCTGGGCGACGAGCTGCCCTATGCCATGACGGTTGAAATTGAAGAATTCAAGCAGGAAGCGCAGATAACCCATATTAGCGCGGCGATTTATGTCGAGCGTGACGGGCAGAAAAAAATACTGATCGGTAAAGGTGGCTCGCGCCTGAAGTCGATTGGAACCGAAGCTCGGCGCGATATAGAAAAACTTATCGACGGCAAGGTGATGCTGAACCTGTGGGTGAAGATCAAATCCGGCTGGTCCGACGACGAGCGTGCGCTGCGTAGTTTGGGATACAACGACAACGATTAGCTCTTATGGAAAGCGATTTCGAGCCCGCTTACCTGCTCCACGCGCGTCCCTATCGGGATACTCAGCTGATTATAGAATGTTTTAGTCGCGAACACGGCCGTCTCGCGGCGGTTGCGCGTGGCGTTAAGGGCGGCGGCAAACGTGCACGCGAGCTGGCGGCAGCATTGCAGCCCTTTCAGTTGCTGGAAATACGCTGGCGCGGTCACGGTGAGCTGAAAACACTGGTAGACGTCGAATCCCGGCAACCATTGCGGTTAGCTGGCAATTCACTGTTCTGTGCCCTCTATGTCAATGAAATTACATTGCGAGCCCTGCATCGGCTCGATGCGCACCCGCTGCTTTGGTCTGGCTATGAGACAGCATTGAAGACCATGGCGGATTGTTCGGCGAAGGACAATGAGGCTCTGCAGGTTATTCTACGGCGCTACGAGCTGCAGCTGTTGGCAGAGCTGGGGTACGGGCTGGATTTCTATCACGACACGGCCAGTGGGGCGCCTATTGCCGCGCAAGCCCGCTATAAGCTGAGTAATGACGGCGGCTTTTATCAGGTGCCAGCCGCGGATCAGGGTTATCTGGGGGCGGATCTGTTGGCGCTGGCGCAGGCATTGGAACAATCTGCCACACTGGATCAGTCCAAGCTGCGTGACCTGAAACGCATCTGCCGGCAAGCCCTAGTGCCGTTGGTGGGTGCCGCACCTTTGAAAAGCCGAGCCCTATTCACGCGTTAGTGAGCGCCCGTTATTCCTCGCTGGGAGTGGGTCGCGGCATTAAATTTTCATTGTCCTCGAACAGGAGCGGCAATTCGACGTTGTCACTCCAATCAAGCAAGCGTTCAATTTCTCTGACAACGTGTTCGCCCTCGCGCATCGCTTGACCGACATTGCTGGAGGCATTGAATCTCTCAAGCGCGTTTTCCAGAGCCGGTACACCCACATAGCGACAGGCTCCGCTGAGTTGATGGGCTTCATGGCGCAGCGCTGTGAGGCCCTGGTTTTGTAGAGCCTCTTGCCAACGGCGTTTAGTGGCAGAGAGCTCGCCAAGAAATCGCTCCAGCATTTCCAGTGCCAGCCAATGCCTGCCGCCGGCTCGCTGGATACTCTCACCGAGGGCAACGGGTTTTAGTGACGCATGCGATAAGCAGCGCTTGGCGAGTGCACTGAGCCTTTCCAGGGTGAGGGGCTTTTCAAGCATTTCGTCAAAAACGTCAGGGGCGCAATCGTTGTGGTCATCAGTCAGGTGGGCGGTCAGTGCGACAACATAACTGTGTGCGTTAAGTGCATTTTCACGAATTTTCTCTGCCGTTTGCGCGCCGCCAAGCTCAGGCATCTGCAGATCGAGTATGATCAACGGAAAGTGTTGCTGCTCACATAGTGCCAACGCTTCATGTCCGCTTGCGCATATTCGTGCTGGTAGCTTCAGTTCGTCGAGTAACGCATTGATCAGCAGTCGATTGGATGCATTGTCGTCTACCGCGAGGATTTGTGCAGGACCGCCCTGGTTGGCATCGGGTGCGCGTAAACGCTGCTCTGGGGGAGAGCCAAATAAGGCATCGGTTAGTGATTGCTGGGTAATCGGCTTCTGGAGAAAAAGGTAGTCCTCTCGCGAGAGCACCTGAGTCAGGCTGGGGAGCAAAATCACACGGATGTGCGCATGTGGAATGTTGCGTTCGTGCGCAGCAAAGTCGGCGTAGCTGCTGAATCCTAGCAAGAGGATATCGTCTCTGGAGCTGGCTGCGATCAGCTCGTTGAGGTCATCATAGGCGATAAAGGTAATTTGCAGTGCCTCGAAACGATGTTGCAAGGCGAGTTTAACTCGAGGATTGTCTTCCCAGATCAGCACGCGGCGTTGCAGCTTGTTTGCAGGGGGTGATTGTTCATCAGATCGCGTCACCGGCAGCCGCAGCTCAAAGGCTGAACCATTGTGGCCCGATTCCAAAAGTTCAATGTGGCCATTCATCAATTCAGCAATGCGTTTGACAATAGCCAGCCCCAAGCCGGTGCCACCGTGTTCGCGTGTGTCGGAGCCATCGAGTTGCTGAAAGGCTTCAAACAATTGTTGTTTCTGCGATGGTCGGATGCCGATGCCGGTATCGCGAACAATCATTCGAAGTTCGACCGTGTCGCCGTCTAGCGGTTCGGTGTGAACAGATATAACGACCTCACCCCGGTCGGTAAACTTGACCGCATTACTGATCAGGTTGGTTAGCATTTGTTTTAGGCGTGCAGGGTCGCCGATGACGGAGCATGGCAGATCAGGGGCGGCGTCGACAACTAGTGCAATATGCTTATCGGCGGCTTGCTGGGCAAATAGCCGTGCGCTGTCTTCAATGACGGGCAGCAGAGCAAAGGGTTTAGTGCGCAGTGTAAATTTGCCGGCTTCGATCTTGGAAAGATCGAGAATGTCGTTCAATACTCCCAGCAAGTGCTCGGCCGACGTACGAATGCTCTCGAGATACTCGCGCCTGCGAGGATTACGCTCATTTTCCAACAGGACATTGCAAAATCCCAAAATGCCGGACAGCGGCGTCCGCACTTCGTGACTGGTATTGGCCAGAAACTCGGATTTTGACTGGCTGGCGCTGAGTGCCTCAACGCGTGCCAGTTCCAGTTCCATATTGCTGATTTCAAGGTGTTCAAGCGTGCGTTGCAGGTCCCTATGGCTGTGCTCAACTTCATTCTGGAGTTTGCGAAACGATTGTTGGGTTCGCTGGGCCAGGCTGTTAATAGTTTCGCTTAGTAGCGTCCAATCTGGGAACTTGGAATCAGGCAGGCGTGTGTTCCATTGATGGTTGTCCAGTGTGCTGAGGATATCGCGCAACTGCAGTATCCGGCTTAGTAAGATGCGATTTATCCGCCCGCCCAGATAAATGGTTAACAGGATGGATAGCATTGCCCAAAGCACTCCCCAGGCAATGGTGAGGTAGCGGGTCTTGAGGATTTTGGTGTGCGCTGCCGTAACGGCGACCCAGCCGATTAACGCGTCTGTTGTGCCGCGCTCGGCTGGTACGGCGGTGTTGGTGTACCGGTAAATTGGCCAGCGAGCTGAAACGTGGCTTTTTTCCCATACTATCGAGTCACTGTTAAACACAGTGGGTTTGAAATCGCCGCTGGTAATGCGAGGTTTCAGATCAGGCGCTAGAATGGCGACACCTAAGATTTCGCGGTCAAGGCTAGTATCCAGCAGGGATTGGAGTGACGCGATACGGCCATCGAGCAGGGCAGTCCTTGCACTGTTGGCGATCAGGCGAGCGGTGCGTTTAACGTGCTGTTCGTCAAGCGCATGTGTTTCCACATGGTAGCTGTAGAGCATGAAAAGCCCGGTGGCGCTAACCACCAGTAAAAATGGTAAAATCGCCAGCACCATGATTTGCTGACGCAACCCAAGCTTAGGCGTGGGAATGACGGGCATGAGCAAGTAGGCCCTTGAAATGTTAGAATTAACAAGCAGTTGTTCTGCCCGGCGAAATGCATTGACGCGTCCGGTTTCAGTGAATATGCCCAACTATTTCGCGGAAATCCACCTATAATACCGGCCAACTACGAGGATTGCTGGTTTATCCCATGATTGAATTTCCCACCATCGAACAGTTTGTCGGCGCTACTCCGCTGGTACGGTTACAGCGCCTGCCCGGTAATACCACCAATACGATTCTGGTGAAGCTGGAAGGTAATAATCCGGCGGGATCAGTGAAAGACCGGCCAGCGTTGAGCATGATTAACCGCGCTGAGCAGCGCGGTGAGATTAAGCCCGGCGATACCCTTATCGAAGCCACTAGCGGCAACACCGGTATCGCACTGGCCATGGCTGCCGCAATTAAGGGCTACCGGATGGTGCTAATCATGCCCAGCCATATGAGCCTCGAACGCAAGCTGGCGATGGCTGCCTATGGTGCCGAGTTGGTGGAGGTGAGCAAGGAGGAAGGCATGGAAGGTGCGCGTGATCTGGCACTGAAAATGCAGTCGGAAGGTAAAGGCAAGGTACTTGACCAGTTTGGCAACGCCGATAATCCTGAGGCACATTACACCGGGACGGGCCCCGAAATATGGAAGCAGACCGAGGGCAGCATTACACACTTTGTCAGCTCTATGGGGACAACCGGTACAATTATGGGGGTATCCCGCTTTCTTAAAGAGAAGAACCCCGCGGTGGAGATCATTGGCTTGCAACCCGATGATTGTTCAGCGATACCTGGAATCCGGCGCTGGCCGAAGGAGTACCTGCCGAGTATTTACAAGCCCGAGTGTGTGGATCGCATTATCGATATGGATCAACGCACAGCGGAAGTCACCATGCGCAGAATGGCGGCGGAAGAGGGGATACTGTGTGGTGTATCCTCTGGCGGCGCAGTCGCCGGCGCCCTGCAGGTGTCTGAAACCGTCAACAATGCAGTTATTGTCGCTATCGTATGTGATCGAGGCGATCGTTACCTCTCTACGGGGGTGTTTGATGCGGCGCTTGGCAAGGGGAGTCAGTAAGCGCTTCGCGGGGCGCCTGAGGACAGGGAATGGTTAAGGTTCGCGAAGACTATCCACTCAAGGCCGATGGCGAGGTTGACCTGCTCGCTTGGTATCAGCGCTTGCCGGTCAATCCCCAGGATGTAGACGCCAAAGTTTTGATCAGCGCTTGTGAGTTGAGTGCAGACTGCGCGCGTCGTACGGGCGCGTCGCACAATAACGCAATGCCAATGGCCAGCTTCTATACTGGCCTGGAAATGGTGGAAATCCTGTCGGATTTACACCTTGATCAGGATGCGCTGGTGGCGGCCGCCCTGTACCGTTCGGTGCGCGAAGGGCGTATCTCCCTAGACGAAGTTGCAAAGCGCTACGGCGCCATGGTGGAAAAGCTGATCGACGGTGTGCAGCGTATGGCTGCCATCACCGTGATGAACGCTTCCCAGCATGATTCCCAGATCCTCGGGCAGTCCGAAGCTCAGAGCGAAACCATTCGCAAAATGCTGGTGGCCTTGGTCGATGATGTCAGGGTCGCGTTGATTAAGCTCGCGGAGCGCACCTCGGCCATCCGCGCAGTCAAAAACAAACCCGAAAAACGCTATCGGGTGGCGCGCGAAGTGTTCGATATCTATGCGCCGTTGGCACATCGCTTGGGTATCGGTCATATCAAGTGGGAGCTTGAAGATCTCAGCTTTCGCTATCTTCAGCCCTTGGCGTACAAGAAAATTGCCAAATTGCTTGATGAAAAGCGGCTGGATCGCCAACGCTATATAGAAGAAGCGATTGCGCTGATCAGTGAGTCCGTCGGCAAAGAGGGCGTTACTGCGGAAATTGTCGGGCGGGCCAAGCATATATACAGCATCTGGCGAAAAATGCAGCGTAAAGGTATTGGTTTTTCCCAGGTTTATGACATTCGCGCAGTGCGTATTTTGGTGCCGGATATCAAGTCCTGTTACACCGTGCTCGGCGTTGTACACGGCCTGTGGCGCAATATCCCGAACGAATTCGACGACTATATCGCCAACCCCAAAGAGAACGGTTATCGCTCCTTGCACACTGCCGTGATCGGGCCGATGGGCAAAGTGCTGGAAGTGCAGATCCGCACCAGCAGCATGCACGAAGAGGCAGAATTTGGTGTCTGTTCGCACTGGCGTTACAAAGGGGCCGATGCCAGCGGGAAAAACACGGCTGGATACGAAGAGAAAATCGCTTGGTTGCGTCAGGTACTGGATTGGCACGAAGAAAGTGGCGACAACCTCGATATCGCTGACCACTTTCAGCACGCCCAGGACAGGGTGTATGTGTTTACGCCCGATGGCCACGTGGTCAACCTCCAATACGGTTCAACCCCGCTGGACTTTGCCTATCACATCCATACGGAAGTGGGGCATCGCTGTCGGGGTGCGAAGGTCAATGGCCGCATCGTACCGCTGACCTATACGCTGCAGACCGGTGAGCGGGTTGAAATTCTCACCGGGAAGGAAAATGCGCCACGACGAGACTGGTTACAGTCTAATCTTGGGTACCTGAAAACGTCTCGGGCGCGCAGCAAAGTACAACACTGGTTCCGGCAGCAGGCCAAGGAAGATAACGTTCTGGCCGGTCGCTACTTGCTGGAAAAGGAATTCAAGCGACTGGGGCTGACCAGCGTCGACTACAAGACCATTGCTAATAAGGTGAACTGCCAATCGGTTGATGACATGTACGCGGCGGTTGGCGCGGGTGACCTCAGTTCCATGCAGGTTATTAAAGCTGCGCATTCCCTGCTGGGCCAGGACGAGCCGAAGCTGCCGCAATTTGGCAGTGGCCCAGCGTCGCCAACCGATGCATCGAGTGATATCAGTATCAGCGGTGTGGGTAATCTGTTAACCCAGATAGCCGGCTGCTGTAAGCCTTTGCCCGGTGAAGCCATTTCGGGGTACATAACGGTTGGGCGAGGTGTCAGCGTTCACCGCCAGGACTGCAAAAAGCTGCTCCACCTGCAGGCCGTTGAACCTGAGCGCATCATTGAAGTCAGTTGGGCGGGGCGTAAAACAGAAACTTATCCTGTGGATATTGCCCTGGAAGCCTATGATCGCCAGGGGCTATTGCGCGATATCACCAACCTGTTGAGCAATGCCCATGTAAACGTCATTTCCATGACGACCAATACCGACACGAAAAGCCACATTGCCTCAATGCAGCTGCGTGTCGAGGTAGCAGGACTGGCGGAGCTGGCGGATCTGTTTGCCAAGTTGAACGGGTTGCCGAATGTTGCCACTGTGCGCCGTATAAGCGAGCTTTGATGTATACCCTGGATGATCTTCGCGAGTTAATGCGCTGCCTGCGTGACCCTGACCACGGCTGTCCCTGGGATCTGAAGCAGAATTACCAGAGTATTGCACCCCATACACTGGAAGAGACATACGAGCTGATTGATGCCATCGAGTCGCACGATGTTGATCAGATTCGGCAGGAGCTTGGGGATGTGTTATTTCAGGTGGTGTTTTACGCTCAGTTGGCAGAAGAGGCTGGTGATTTCAGCTTTGATGCCATCACCGACAATATTGTTCGAAAATTGCTGCGCAGACATCCGCACGTATTTCCGGACGGTGTGCTGGAGCGCCCTGGCAATGGCCGCCATGCCAGCGAGCAGGAGATAAAAGCTCGGTGGGAGGAGATCAAGGCAGAAGAGCGAGCCGGCAAAGCGCAAACTGGTATCCTCGATGATATTCCGCAGTCGCTACCGGCGCTAACCCGGGCACAGAAGCTCCAAAAACGGGCGGCAACCATTGGTTTTGACTGGCCATCGGTGGACGGGGTGCTGGAAAAGCTTACGGAAGAGCGAGCAGAACTCGAAGAGGTGTTGCACAGCAACGACCGCGAGGCCCAAGCCGAAGAGCTGGGTGATTTATTGTTTGTCGCGGTAAACCTCGCACGTCACTTGGGCTTCGATGCCGAAACCGTGCTGAGAGACTCAAATCGCAAGTTTGAGCGTCGCTTTCGGGAAATGGAGCAGCTGTCAGCCAAACATTTGAGAGAGCAGTGCCCCGCAACCCTGGAGTCGCTGTGGGAGGAGGCCAAGCGGCGCCTCAAGTCAGCGGATTAATGTCCCGCTGTTTTGTACTGCGCCAGGTGTTTTTGCAGTAGTACCCGGTAGCGCGGCGTTGGGCCAACGTCCTCGTAAAGGGGGTCTCCGAATTCATCGTGCGAAACCACCGCTTTGCCGCGCACATAGGGCAGCGTGCGCTCCACTTCTGCCAGCGAGGCAGATAATAGATCAGTGACGATTTCTTCGAGGGTGCGGCGCGGATAAAGCTCCGCTAAAGCGCGTAATTTGGAGGCCTCTTCGAGAGGGAGTCGAACTTCGAACACATCTTTGGTCAGCTCAGCCCTTGCGGTGTCTTCCCAAAGATCGAGCAGCTCTTTGATTTCCATAGAACCTTCCGATTTCAGACAAGCACAAATGCTCACTATCATCATAGAGCCGAATTGGTCGGCTTCGCAACTTAAAATCCATAAAATACGTACAAATATCAAGCGATCTGGCGCTGTCGCCACCGGCCGCAACGGCTGCTCTGGCGGGGCTTGGGGTTGTGCTGGGGCAGGGAGCTGTGTATCTTGTCGCCTCTTTCGCGGGCAGCCCCCTGCCTGCGACCGGAATTACACCGTGGGGAGCAAACCATGCGCGTTATATTGTTGGGGCCACCAGGGGCTGGCAAGGGCACCCAAGCCCAGTTTATCTGCGAGCACTTTTCCATTCCGCAGATTTCAACTGGCGACATGCTGCGGGCTGCTGTTAAAGCAGAGTCGAAGCTCGGGCTTCAGGTAAAGGAAGTCATGACATCGGGCGGGCTTGTGTCAGATGAAATCATTATCGCGTTGGTCAAAGAGCGTATTCAGGCCGACGACTGTGCCAATGGCTTTTTATTCGATGGCTTTCCACGCACCATTCCGCAGGCTGAAGCCCTGCAGGACGCCGGCGTGGTTATCGACAAGGTGCTTGAAATCGCCGTTGCCGACGAGGAAATCGTGTCGCGCATGAGCGGTCGTCGGGTGCATGAAGCATCTGGTCGAACCTACCACGTGGACAATAATCCACCAAAGCAGGCCGGTGTCGACGATGTGACCGGTGAGCCGCTGGTGCAACGCGAAGATGATCAGGAAGACACAGTGCGTAAACGTCTCTCGGTATATCACGAGCAGACCAAGCCATTGGTAGACTTCTATCAGAACCTGAGTGGCGCTAATGCACCGTCGTACGCCAAGGTAGAAGGTGTAGGCAGTGTAGAAGAGATCAAGCAGCGGGTACTGTCTGCGCTGGCCTGATTCTTCCAATGTGTCCCCGAAAGCGCCCAACGGCGCTTTTTTTTTGCCAGTATAATGTGATCGCTATATAAAAAGGCTGCGTAATCTATGCGCAGCGATGGTGACGCGGAGAGAGCTATGCCAGACAAAGCTATGCCAGACAAAGCGGTAATTCTGATTAATCTGGGTACACCCGACACCCCCGATGCGAAGGGTGTAAGGGCCTTTCTTAAGGCATTTCTTTCTGATCGCAGAGTGGTTGAAGTACCGCGCCTGCTCTGGCTGTTCATACTCTACTGCATAATTCTTCCATTTCGTTCCCCAAAAGTGGCAAAGAAGTACCTTCCGCTCTGGGCTGCCGGCGATTCACCGCTGAGATTGTTTAGTGAGCAGCTGCGAGACCAAGTGCAGGAACAGCTCGACGATGAGGCGCGTGTCTGTTTGGCAATGACCTATGGTCGACCGGGAATTTCCGATGTGCTGGATGAATTGCGTGCCGATGGCGTGAACGCCTTCTGTTTTATTCCTTTGTTCCCCCAGTATTCAGCGACTACCACCGCAGCCGCTATGGATATTGTTGGGCGGTATTTTCAGCGCCAGCGTGATATCCCTGCCTGGAATTGGGTTCGTAACTACCACGACGATGACTACTACATTGCTGCCTTGGCAGCACAAGTGAGAAGTCATTGGGCTTCGCACGGTCGCCACGAGAAGCTATTGATGTCGTTTCACGGCATCCCCAAGCGCAATATTTTGCTGGGCGACCCTTACCAGCGCCATTGTGAAGTAACAGCGCAACGGTTGGCCGATGAACTCTCGCTTTCCGAAAATGAATGGGTGCTTACCTATCAATCAAGGCTTGGTAAGGCTGAATGGTTGCAGCCCTACACAGATAAAACGGTGGAACAGCTCGCTCGTGACGGGTGTAAGTCGCTCGATGTTATTGCCCCGTCGTTCGCTGTTGATTGTCTTGAAACTCTCGAAGAGCTCGATACCGAGGCAGCGGAGATATTTTACGAGCACGGTGGTGAAAGTTTTTCCTATATTCCCTGTTTGAATGCGTCGCAAGATCACGCCAGTTTGTTAGCGTTACTGGCGCGTAAAAATTTGCAGGTGTTTTGAGTTGTTTGGGTGAAAAATTGAAACTTGAAACGTGTTTCCTTTAAAAATTTATAAAATTGGATAACTTTTTCGTAAAAAGTCGTTGAATTTTGTGTATTTCTTTGGCGTTTTCTTGGCTGTTGTTTAATTTATGTGCTATTTTGATTTCGACAGTTTCTGTTGATGCGTGTCGAGGAGAAAATAATGGCCGTTAAAAAAGCAAAAGCAAAAGCAAAAACAAGAAAAGCGCCTGCCAAGAAACGAGCGCGGAAAGCTGTAGTAACCACGCCCGCGGTGAAAAAAGCTGAAGCTGCTTTAACCAAAGCAAGCAAGGCTGTTGAAGCCGATCGAAAAGCAGTAGCCAGTGCGCGAAACGCTGCAACTGCAGCCAAAGCGAAAGCTGCGAAATCATCCCTCAAAGGGGATAAAAATGCAGCCAAGCGAGCGGCAAACGCTGTGAAGCGCGCTAATGAAAAGCTGCGTAAATCCCGTGAAGCAGAAGCAAAAGCCAAGTTGAGCCTTTCTAAGGTTCAGGTAGAGGCGAAGATCAAAGCTTCTGAGCAAGCGGTTAAAGACAAAGTAGCCGAACGTGCCAAAGCGCTGGACGACAAAACCGAAGCGGATATGAAGAAAGCGCTGTCGGCCTTCCAGTCTCGCTGGCGCAAGAAGCGTCTTGCAGCCAACAAGAAAAAATTGGCTGCCATAGCGCGTAAACTTGCCACCAAGCACAAGCAAGCGGCGAAGAAACTGGAAGCTAAAGCAAAAGCTGCGGAGAAAGCGGCGGCGAAAAAGGCGCGTAAGAAAGCAGCACCCAAAAAACGCAAAGCCCCCGCCAAGCGAAAAGCCGCAGCGAAAAAAGCGCCAGCCAAGAAGAAAGCTGCCGCCAAGAAAGCAAAGGCACCGCGTAAAAAGGCAGCCGCTAAGCGTGCAGCGCCAAAGAAACGCGCAGCCGCAAAGCGTAAAGCTAAAGCATAATCTGACATAGCGCCCGCGCGGGCGCTATCTACAGAGTGCAGCAACACAATAGGGAGCGACAGCTGTCAGGCAGCTGTCGCTTTTTTATTTTTCGGGGGGCGGTTTTGCTGCGGAACCCGGTACATAGTTCATATTTACGAAGGCCTGGCAGTTCTCGAAGGGGGTTGCCCGTTCTCCCAGGCCTTTCAGCCACCCTTTGACACTGCCATTGCTGTTATTCAATTGAACTGAAATATCGGTGAGGTACTGCGTCCGCACTAAGCACGGAAGGTAGTGTGGTCGTTCATCGGTAGCATAGGTCGCATTGACCTTGAACGTATCAAGGGTTTTTTTCAGGTCTCGGACAAGTGTTAGCGGCAATTTTGGCGTGTCGCAAGCAACAATCAATGTAAAGGGATTGCTGCAATGGCTGGCGCAGGCTTCTATACCCGCAAGGGGGCCGTTAAAACCGGTGCGGCTGTCTGGATAAACGGGATAACCGAATTGCCCGTAGTCCAGCAGGTTGCGATTGGCGCTGATAACAATCGACGCTACCTGGGGCGCAATACGGTCGATGACATGGGCTATCAGCGCTCGCCCTTCCCAGTCAACCAGCCCCTTGTCACGGCCACCCAGTCGAGCTCCCTGTCCGCCCGCCAGAATGATGGCATCAACTGTTGACGTGGTGGTTCTGTTCACTGCGCGACGCTCGTCAATTAGAGGAAAGGGCTGTGTTATCATGCGCACTCGTTTAACCAGCTGCATTGTAATTGGAGGCGGTCGCAATGGCCACTTTGCTAGCCTTGGAGACTTCAGGTGATGCCTGTTCGGTGGCCTTGTGGCGCGATGGAGATGTTGTCGAAAGACACGAGGTAACACCGCGCTCGCATACCCAGGCAGTCTTGCCATTGGTGGATGCCATTCTGTCTGAAGCGAATATGTCACTGCCCTCGCTGAATGCCATAGCATTTGGCTGTGGCCCCGGCTCGTTTACCGGGTTGCGGGTTTGTGCATCGGTGGTGCAAGGGTTGGCTTTCGCCGCGGATTTGCCCTGCTTGCCCGTGTCGAGCCTGGCGGCGCTCGCCCATACGGCTATCACCCAGCATCAGATAGGTGAGGGGCAGCGGATTCTCGTGTGTGTTGATGCGCGAATGGATGAAGTGTACTGGTGCGCCTATCGTGTGGTGGATGGTTTCCCGCAGGCGCTGGGCAATGAGCAGTTGTCTTCTCCGGAAGCCGTGCTACTCGAAGGCGATTTCCATCGAGTGGGATCAGGTTGGCAATATGCTGAGCGTTTGCCAGTATTCGCTGAAGGAGCTGATATTCATTTGTTGCCAAGAGCGACCAGTGTTGCTGCGCTGGGCGCTCAATTATGGTTGGCAGATGGCGCCGTACCCAGTGACCGTGCGCTGCCGCGATATTTGCGCGACGAAGTCGCCTGGCGTTGATCGTTATCATTATTGGAAGGTAATCTCACTGTGGATCTGATTCAGGCGCTTATTCTGGCCATCGTGCAAGGGCTCACGGAGTTTTTGCCGGTGTCCAGTTCTGGTCATCTGGTATTGCCAGCGGCGTTGCTGGGATGGAAAGACCAGGGCTTGGCCTTTGACGTTGCGGTGCATTTTGGGTCGCTGCTTGCTGTGGTGGTGTATTTCCGGCGTGATATTCTGAGCTTGTTCACGGCCTGGTGTACCAGCCTTGCCAAACGTGAGGCTAGTGATGACAGTCGGCTGGCCTGGTGGGTTGTTGTGGGAACTCTCCCGGCGATTGTACTGGGTTTTCTGTTTGATGATTTTATTGAAGCGCATTTGCGCACAGCCTGGGTGCTGGGCGCCACGACACTGGTGTTTGGTTTGTTATTGGCATTTGCCCAGCGCTTTGCGGCTGACAAAAGCTGCAGAGATTTAACCTTGATGATGGTGCTGATTATTGGCTTTGCCCAGGCGCTGGCATTAATTCCCGGCACCTCGCGTTCGGGTATCACGATTACGGCGGCGGCCTTTCTTGGTCTGAGTTTGTTCGAGGCGTCCCGTTTTTCCTTCTTGCTGTCGATTCCGGTTATTTCCGGCGCGGCACTGCTGAAATCGCTCGATCTTTTTGGTGCCGAAGCGGCCATAGATTGGATGGTGTTGGTAAGTGCCATGGCCCTGTCGGGGATCACGGCATTTCTATGTATCGGCTGGTTTATGCGTTGGGTGGAGCGCATTGGTTTGGTACCGTTTGCGCTTTATCGCGTGGTGCTTGCCATGGCGATTTTTGCCACAGCCTATTGGCAAGTTTAGGGTGCCATGATGACAAATGATACTTCTCTGAAAATTACCTTCCTTGGTCTTGGCGTTATGGGATTTCCCATGGCCGGGCATCTGTCTTCGCGTTACCGCGTTACTGTCTATAATCGGAGCGCCGATAAAGCACGACTTTGGTTAGACACGTACACCGGTGAGGCGGCGAATACACCTGCGGCGGCGGTTGTCGATGCAGACATTGTGTTCAGCTGCCTAGGCGCTGATGAGGATGTGGAGACGGTGCTGACCGGGACTGACGGTGTTCTGGCCGCAATGAAAACCGGCGCGATACTGTGTGATCACACCACAACGTCGGCAGAACTGGCACGCCGTATGGGGCAGGCGGCGCTTGCCAAAGGCATCCGCTTTGTGGATGCGCCGGTATCAGGTGGTCAGAAAGGTGCGCAAGACGGTGTGTTGACCGTGATGATGGGCGGTCGTGAAGCGGATTGCGCGGCTCTTTATCCGGTCTTGGAATGCTATGCCAAGCGTGCCAAGCGGTTGGGCGATATTGGCGCCGGCCAATTGACTAAAATGGTTAATCAGATTTGTATTGCCGGTTTGGTGCAGGGTTTGGCTGAAGGTATTCAGTTTGCCAGAAATGCCGGGCTGGATGCTGCTGAAGTGGTTGATGTAATTTCCAAAGGCGCGGCTCAGTCCTGGCAGATGGAAAATCGTTACCAGGCGATGATCGATGGGGAGTTTGATTTCGGTTTTGCCGTGGAATGGATGCGTAAGGATTTGAATTATGCGCTTGCCGAAGGTCGTCGCAATAATAGCCACCTGCCGGTAACCGCGCTGGTTGATCAGTTTTACAGTGAAGTTGAGGCGATGGGCGGGGCCCGCTGGGATACCTGCAGCTTGGTAGCCCGCCTAGAGAAGTATTCCGGGAAGTGATGGTAATGGAAAAGTCAGGCATGCAGGATAAAGACGCTTTTAATCGGGAAATGCTGGAGTTTTTGCAGGCAAGCACCACACCATTTCACGCGGTAGCGGAAATGAGTCGTCGCCTTGACGCTGCGGGTTTTAGCGCGTTGCGCGAAGCAGATGCCTGGGAGCTTCAGGCCGGTGGTAAGTACTATGTGCAACGCAATCAATCAAGTTTGGTGGCATTTGTTTACGGCACGGACGAATTGCCTGAAAAGGGCTGGCGGATGTGGGGCGCACATACGGACAGCCCCTGCCTGAAGCTTAAGCCAAAACCAGATATCGAAAAGAAAGGGTATCGCCAGTGGGGCGTACAGGTTTACGGTGGCGCTTTGCTGAACCCGTGGTTTGACCGCGATTTGTCGTTGGCTGGACGGGTTCACTACCAGACAAAAGATGGTGCGTTAAAACAACGCTTGATCGATTTGCAGCGTGCCGTGGCGGTTATTCCCAGTCTGGCTATCCATCTGGATCGTGAGGCAAATAATGCGCGGACGGTAAACCCGCAAACGGATATGCCGCCTATTGTGTGTTTTTCCGGCGACAACTCGGATCTGGAGACGCTGCTTCTGGAATATCTGAAGGCGGAGGGTGCGCCCGACGCGGTTGAACTGATAGATTTCGAGTTGAGTCTTTACGATACGCAGCCGCCTGCGGTGATAGGCTGGCGTAACGAGTTTATTGCCAGTGCCCGGCTCGATAATCTGCTGTCCTGTTTTGTAGGCCTCCGAGGTTTATTGGCGGCGGGCAATAAAACGCATGCAGTCTTGGTCTGTAATGACCACGAAGAAGTCGGTAGCTTGTCGGCCATCGGTGCTCAAGGGCCAATGCTCAAAGCTATTTTGCAGCGCGTCGTGGGCGATCACGAAAGCTTCGAGCGGGCTATCCACCAGTCCTTGATGGTGTCGGCGGACAACGCCCACGGCGTTCATCCCAATTACGTTGACCGGCATGATAACAATCACGGACCCTTGCTGAATGCCGGGCCGGTGATCAAAATCAATGCCAATCAGCGCTATGCGAGCACCAGTGAAACCAACACGTTGTTTACCGCCTTGTGCAAAGCGTGCGATGTGCCCGTACAGCAGTTTGTCATTCGCAGCGATATGGGCTGTGGTAGCACGATCGGGCCTATCACGTCTGGTGCGCTCGGTGTGCGGACAGTGGACATTGGCGTGCCAACATTTGCTATGCATTCCTGCCGAGAACTGGCGGGAAGTGAGGATGCCCACGGACTGGCCAAAGTTGCAGCGCATTTTTTTGCCAGTCGCGAGTTGCCGCAAATATAGTATCTAGCGGATTAAAAATTGGCTGGCTCGCTCCTGCTATCGGGTGCGAGCCAGGTTCGAAGATAGATTACAGTTTGAACTCAGGCTTGCGCTTCGCTTTGAAGGCGTTAATGCCTTCGCGGCCATCGGCAGTGTTCATCATCGCGGCAATACCCTGGGATTCCACTTCCATCTGGGTTTCCAGGCTTTCGTTAAACGTACTGGCCAGCAAGCGCTTGATAACACCGTGCGAAAGGCGAGGGCCGGCGGCCAACTGGGCGGCGAGTTTTTCCGCTTCTTCCATCAGTTCAGAATCTGCCACAACGCGCGTTACCATCCCCCAGTCTTCTGCTTCTGCTGCGGTCACGCGGCGGTTGGTAAGCATCAGTTCCTGGGTGCGGCGCAAACCAATCAGGCGCGGCAGAAAATAGGACGAGCTGCCGTCGGGGCTGGCGCCGATGCCGGTGTACGCCATGGTGAATTTGGCCGACTCTGCAGCCAGAACCATGTCGCCGATAAGTGCAAGGCTGAAACCTGCGCCAGCGGCGGCACCGTTGACCGCAACAATCAATGGCGCATTCATGCGGGTCAGGCGGGAGATGGCGGCGTGTAGATATGCGGTAATTTCTTTGACCAGTCCACCGACATTGTTACCGGCCTGATCGAACGCCTGTATGTCGCCACCCGCACAGAACAGCTTGCCGTTGCCGGTCAGAATGACTGCACGTACCGAGTCTGATTCACTTACTGTGATAGCAGCCTGCATCAATTCTCTGGCTAGCTCGACATTCAGCGCGTTAGCGGCATCGGGTCGGTTTAAGGTAATCTTGGCGATGCCATTTTGCTCTTCAAGAGTAAGGGTATTGTAGTTGCTCATTGTATGTGTCTCTTTGCTTGGATGCGGCGAGACTAGTTTAGCCGTTGCTGGGGGTCAAGTCGCCGCGTTATGCGAATTCTTGTGTTATCTGCCTATCATGCTGCTAGCCACGATTACTGGTTGCAGGGTTTGCAAGCGCATTTACCGCAGATACAGTGGCGAGTTCTAACCATGCCGCCGCGCTATTTTAACTGGCGAATCCGTGGCAATCCCTTGAGCTGGTTCAGTGAGCAGCGGCACTTGCTAGACGATCCGGTGGATCTGGTCATCGCTACTTCAACTGTCGATATAGCTACCTTGCGCGGTCTTGTTCCAGCGCTGCGCAATATTCCCTGGGTGGCATATTTTCATGAGAACCAGTTTGCGTATCCGCCATCGCCACAGGGTTCCCGTCAGCAGCAGATAGAACCGCAGATGGTAAATCTCTACGCCGCGTTGGCGGCAGATCAATTGTGGTTTAACTCACGTTATAACCTGGACACTCTGATCGCGGGTTGCGAGGCACTATGCCGTAAATTGCCGGATCAGGTTCCCGAAAATGGCTGGTTTGAGTGCTTGCGGCAGAAGTCGCGGGTATTGCCGGTGCCGTTGCGGGCGTTGGATAGTGTTGCTGGCCGTGAAGAGGAGGTAGCGCCAGAACAACCCTTGCGACTTGTCTGGAATCACCGCTGGGAATATGACAAGGGCGTGGCGCAACTGGAAGCGCTGGTGACAGCTTTAGAACGTGGCCGACAGCTGGTTGAGCTGACATTGCTTGGGCAGCGCTTTCGGACCTTACCTGAGGAGATGAAACGCCTGCTGGCGAAGTCGGGCAATGGGTACGTACGCGTTGTTGATACAGGGTACGTAGCTGACAGGGCAGAGTATCTGGCGGAGCTGGGGCGGCAGCAGGTTGTGCTTTCCACTACATTGCATGATTTTCAGGGTTTGGCAGTGATGGAGGCGGTACAGGCCGGGTGTGTGCCATTGCTACCTGATCGGCTGTGCTACCCGGAGTTTTTTGCTGATGCGTACCTTTATCCATCACGGCCCGGTTTGCCGGCGGATGAAGCCATGGCGGTGGTGGCGCGACTGTCCAGCTGGCGTCGCGACGGATTGCCGCCTTGCCCGTCATTGGCTTCACTGGCTTGGGATCGCCTCGCAACTGATTACCAGCGCGCCATTGACGATGCTGTCAGTAACATTTTGCCCCGGGAGCCAGTATCATAGTCGGCTTCTACTGTATTGATACCCTGTAATCTGGAAACTCTGGAGCTTTTAGTGTCATCCGAAAAACTTCGCGTTCTGACCGGAATCACAACAACTGGTACGCCCCACCTTGGAAATTACGTTGGGGCGATTCGCCCGGCCATCGCCGCGAGCAAATCTACTGACTTTGATTCCTTTTTTTTCCTCGCCGATTATCATGCATTGATCAAGTGTCATGAACCGGAGCAGGTGCGGCAGTCGGCGCGCGAGATAGCGGCTACCTGGCTGGCGCTTGGGCTCGATACCAATAACACCACATTTTACCGTCAGTCAGACGTGCCGGAAATTCCCGAACTTACCTGGGTACTCACCTGTGTTGCGGCCAAGGGATTGATGAATCGCGCACATGCCTATAAGGCGGCGGTGCAGGCCAATGAAGAGGAGCAGCAGGATCCGGACTTCGGTATCAACATGGGGCTGTTCAGTTACCCGATATTGATGGCTGCCGATATCCTTGCCTTTAACGCGCACAGAGTGCCTGTAGGTAGAGACCAGGTTCAGCATCTGGAAATGGCGCGAGATATCGCACAGCGCTTCAATCACCTTTACGGGGATACGTTTACGTTGCCCGAGGTGCAGGTGGACGACAATGTGGCGGTGCTCAAAGGTCTAGATGGTCGCAAGATGAGCAAGAGTTACGGCAACACCATTCCGTTGTTCCTGCCGCCGAAGAAAATGCAGAAGGCTATCAATAAAATAAAAACCAACCTGCTGGAGCCCGGCGAGCCCAAAGACCCTGATACGTCCACCGTGTTTCAGATATGGCAGGCTTTTGCCAGTGAGGAGCAGACTGCTTGGATGCGTAAGCAGTTTGCAGAAGGTATTGCCTGGGGTCAGGCCAAGAAGGAATTGTGTGCCTTGATTAATGACGAGCTGGCCGAGGCGCGCGATGAGTATGAGCGGTTGATGGCCGACCCTGGTTTTGTTGATGTGCAATTGCGCAAGGGTGCTGAGAAGGCGCGGGAAAGAGCGGGGAGGCTGTTGGCCAAAGTGAAAACGGCGGTGGGCATACCGCCGCTAGCCTGAGGGTGCTTCCGCCTCCCAGCCTTGTTGGGAGGCGATATGGACGCCGAGTTTAAAACTCCGCAGAAATGCCTACGTAAGCACTACGCGGTTCGCCAATAAAATAGCGGTAATTGCCAAAGGCAAAGTCTGCTCGCTCCGCATAATCCTCGTCGGTCAGGTTGGTAACCCGCAGTGACAGCTCAAGTCCCTTGGTCAGCCCCTGGGCAAGACGCAGATTGACCAGATCGTGGCCCCCATACTCCCGACTATTGGCTTCATCGAGATAGTGCTCGCCCACGTGTACCCACTCCAGTTCTGCCTTGGTTGCAGATAGCGGTTGCCATTTCAGCTGGGCGCTGGCCAATTGTCGTGGTGCTGTGGCCAATTCATTATCCTCAACGCCGAGAACGTCATTATCGTACTGGGTTTTGGCGTAGCTACCCTGTAGCTCTAGGCGAAGATTTTCCCGTATGTGCCAGCTAAGCTCCAGTTCTATGCCGCGACGCAGGGTTTTGCCATTGCTGAAGTTCTGACGGTTTGAATCCTGGAGGATAATGTTGTCTTTTTCGAGACGATAGGCGGTGATTGACGCGCTCGCGCGGGACCAGTTGCCCCGGAGACCGAGTTCGGCGTTGATCACTTCCTCAGAGTCCAGATCGGCATTGAGTTGCCCCTCTTGCAGACGGTACAGCTCTGAGGCCTGCGGCGCGCGGAACCCCCGCGAGAAATGGGCGACGGCATCCACGTTGTCGCTCAACGATTCCCGGTAACCTAAATAACCAGACCAGTTGTAGAAGTTGTCTTTGTCATCTGACGGTCGGGTATAGCGGCAGGGGCTGGCGCAGGGCACGCCATTTTCGTCGGTACTGCCATCAATCATCAGGTTATCGTAGTCGTAACGCTGAATCTCGTAACGTACGCCAGCATTGAGTTCGCGCTCGGCTTTAGGTTCCCAGTTGCCACCCACAAACCAGGCGGCGGTCGTGGCGTCTACCTGATAATCGTAGTGTTTGCCGCTGGGAAACCCCGTGCCGAAACGAGTGAACGATGCTGAAGCCTGAGTCTGTGTCAGATAGCTTTCCGTGAGATCCGCGTCAAAACCATAGTGCAGGCTGGTATGGGCGCCCTGATTGCTGAAAAACGCGGTTTGCACCCCGACACTTTTCTGGCCATTTT
This sequence comes from Litorivivens sp., assembly GCF_057445395.1. Taxonomy (NCBI): domain Bacteria; kingdom Pseudomonadati; phylum Pseudomonadota; class Gammaproteobacteria; genus Litorivivens; species Litorivivens sp. Next base: position 13,239 of record NZ_JBVBUV010000003.1, on the reverse strand, counting down.
CTTCCAGCGGCGTACCGGGCAGGAAGTGCTGTAGAAAATCCATCTCGGTGTAGCGCAAATAAGGTGTTGCGACAAAATGGGTATCCTGGCTGCCTTCGCGCTCCCAGCGACTGTAAAAGCGTGCGCTCTGACTGTCGCGGAAGGCTTCGGGATTAGGGTTGGATTTTTTCAGGTCGTCATTTTTGTAGGCGTCCTGGCCCAACACATAGCCTGCTGTTTCCTGGTTGAGGTTGGTCGCGCTCAACACGTTCTGGCTGGTCCAGACGCTGCCGGTGTAATCGTAGCGCAGGGTCATCTTTTGCTGATCAAAGCCGGAATCTTCCTTGTAACCGCCGTCATGCGCACCATTGGCATAAATGCCCACCCGGTGAGTTGAGTTACCCTGACTGTGCTCCAGTTTCAGGCGGCTGTAATCGTGTGGGCCACCTTCGGCGGTGAGTCGAGTTAATGGTTCTTCGCCGGGCGCACGGGTAATCACATTAATAACCCCGTTCAGTGCGTTCGAGCCATGTACCGCCGTACCGGGGCCACGAATTACTTCCACTCGGGCCGCTTGTTCGCTGTTGGCGTCAAACAGCTGATTTACGTTGCAAAAGCCGGGGGCGCGCAACGGAATACCGTCCTGAGCCATATAGAATGCACCGCAAGAGCCGCCACCTGTAAGCACTTCTGAACGAATCGCGGTCAGGTGTTCCTGGCCGTTGCCGCGCGATACCCATACGCCGGGAGCACGGTTCAGCAATTCATTGATATGGATGTGTGAAACGGTGTCGATGGCCTGTTTGCCAATGACAGAAACACTGCTGAGCGGCGTTTGGGTCTGTTCGAGTCGGGTAGCTGATACAACGACCTGTTCCGGCTCAGTCCCGAGGGCATTGGCAGTTAGCCCGAGAAGTGTGGCGTAGGCCAATGCCTTTTTAGTAGTAGAGTGAAGCATAGTAATCCCTGTTTTTTATGATTCGGGCTGAAAAGCAATAAACAGTCCGGTACAGCGGGTCAGAAGTGTACCACTACTGTGGCATTCTGCCTTCACAATCACCTTTTTCCCGTTGACGCTGTCAACCCAGCTGGTGAACGTGAGTGGCGCGAATAGCGGCGTGCCGGCTAGGTAGTCAACGCTGAGATTGGCGGTAAACCCTGCCACTTTCTGGTCTACGGCTGAAAAAGCCATAATTTGATCGTAAATGGCGGCTACGACAGATCCGTGCACGAGTTCTGGCGGGCCTTCATAAATTCGGCCGAGGGTCAGCGTCGCGGTCAGGCGAGTTGAATCCTCCTCGTCTCTCATGACATCCAGTGGCGGTGCAATGGGGTTCAGTGCGCCAGAAATCGGTGAGTAGGGCAGTATGCTTGAAAGCCGGTCGCCGTAATTGATATTAAATTGCGGTAGCGGCTTTTGTTCGGTGTGGGGTTGGAGCTGCTGGTTCAGTTGCTGCAGCTGTTGTGCTGCCGCATTCAGTGTTTCGGTGTCAGCGTTGAGATTGGCACTGAGTTCCAGTGTCTGGCGCAAAGTAGCGATGTAGTGGTTGAGTGCGGTGAGATTTTCCGGCTGCATGGCTTTATCGTGTGATTGGATGTCATTGCAGTTTCGAGGATGGGCGGCGCGAGGACAATGACCAAACAGGCCGAAGGTGTTGCCTGTTGCGCAGGAAATTGTCAGCGCAGGAATATCTATAAGTGAATGGCGGATTAGAGGGTGTTAGAGGCCGGATTAATCAAAACAGCCTGAGGGCTGTATTGCGCCGTGGGGCGTCGCGGCTTGCCGCCGCTCATCAAATTGCTGGCCGCAATTTGTCGAGCCTCGCCGGTTCAAGTCCGGCCTGTGGAGGTTTTGCTGGATTATTTCTTCAGCGAATAGCTTCGGTAAAACTGTTTAGATGGTACCAGAGGCCGGACTCGAACCGGCACGCTTTTTACGGCGGGGGATTTTGAATCCCCTGTGTCTACCAATTTCACCACTCTGGCACAGGATGAAAGAGCGCGCGATTATAGCAATCTCACACCGGCGGTCAAAGGTTTCTGTGCGTAACTGGAGGCAAAACGCGATTTCCGGTAACCTGCGCGCCTGTTTTATGAACGATATCCTCCATGAAAACCCGCGATTTCCATTTTGACCTGCCAGATGAACTGATTGCGCGCTATCCGGCGGCGCAACGTGACCAAAGCCGATTGCTGGTGCTGGACGGTGCGCAACATCAGGTTGAGCACCGGCAGTTTCCAGAACTGGCTGACTATCTGTGCGCTGGCGATCTGCTGGTGTTTAACAACACGCGGGTGATTCCCGGGCGCCTCTATGGCCACAAAGAAAGCGGCGGCAAGCTAGAATTGTTGATAGAGCGTGTGACAGGTGAATACAGTGCGTTGGCCCACATACGGTCAAGTAAATCGCCCAAGCCTGGGGCGCGATTGCATCTGGTGCGCAACCACGGCACCGAACCCCTTGCCGAATGTACGATGATCGACCGCCAGGGACAGCTGTTTGAACTGGCATTCGAAAAGCCGGTAATCGCAGTTCTGGAAGCCATCGGTCACATGCCGCTGCCACCGTATATTGACCGCGCCGATGAGCAGCTTGACCAAGAGCGCTATCAAACGGTGTATGCGCAAAAACCGGGAGCCGTCGCTGCGCCGACAGCTGGTTTGCATTTTACCGATACCTTGCTAGAGACGCTGAAAGCGAAGGGTGTCGACACGGCCTTTGTCACCCTGCATGTGGGGGCGGGCACTTTTCAGCCGGTTCGTGTTGACGATATTCGCGATCACCAGATGCATTCTGAATACCTTGAGGTCAGCCAAGAGGTTTGTGAGGCCGTGCGCACGACCAGGGAGCGCGGCGGCCGTGTAGTGGCTGTGGGGACCACCTCGGTGCGTAGCCTGGAAACGGCGTCGCGCTCGGGTGAGCTTGCGCCCTATGCGGGTGAGAGTGACATTTTTATTTATCCGGGGTATCGCTTTCGCAGTGTGGACGCGTTGCTGACCAATTTTCATTTGCCAGAATCAACCCTCATCATGCTGGTCAGTGCCTTTGCCGGTCGCGAAGCGGTGCTTGATGCCTACCGGCAAGCGGTGGCGGAGCGCTACCGGTTTTTCAGTTATGGAGATGCCATGCTGGTGTTTCCCAGTCAAGGAGTCTGAGCGTGTCTCGCCAGTGTGATATGCAGTTTTCTGTCAGTGCCAGTGATGGCGAAGCCCGGCGCGGTGAACTGAGTTTTAGTCGCGGTACGGTGCAGACGCCCGCTTTTATGCCGGTAGGCACCTATGGCACAGTGAAAGGCATGCTGCCGAGGGATATTCGTGAGATCGGTGCGGAGATCATTCTGGGCAATACCTTCCACCTGATGCTGCGGCCGGGTACGGAAGTGGTAAAGGCTCACGGCGATCTTCATGATTTCAGTGGCTGGGATGGCCCGATTCTTACCGATTCTGGCGGCTTCCAGGTGTGGAGTCTGGGTAAGCTGCGCAAGATTACCGAGGCTGGTGTGGGCTTTCAGTCGCCGGTGGACGGCAGCAAGGTCTATCTCGACCCTGAAACCTCGATTGCGGTGCAGCACGATCTAGGGTCCGACATTGTCATGATTTTTGACGAGTGCACGCCTTATCCGGCAACGCAGAGGCAGGCTCGAGAATCCATGGAGTTGTCATTGCGTTGGGCTGCGCGCAGCCGCGATGCCCACGGTGATCACCCTTCTGCATTGTTTGGTATCGTGCAGGGAGGTATGTACCCAGCGTTGCGTGAGGAGTCTCTTAAAGGTCTGGTTGATATTGGTTTTGACGGCTACGCCATTGGTGGGTTGTCAGTCGGTGAACCCAAGGACGATATGCTCAATGTGTTGGACCACCTGGCACACACCATGCCCGCAGACAGGCCCCGCTATTTGATGGGAGTGGGTAAGCCGGAAGATATTCTCGAGGCGGTACGGCGCGGCGTCGACATGTTCGATTGTGTCATGCCAACGCGCAATGCGCGCAATGGCCACTTGTTTACATCGGGCGGGGTAATCAAAATTCGCAATGCGCGCCATAAGCAAAGCACGGCGCCGCTGGATGAAAACTGTGATTGTTACACCTGCCAGAATTTCTCGCGCGGCTACCTGCATCACCTGGATCGCTGCAAGGAAATATTAGGGGCGCAATTGAATACCATCCACAACCTGCGCTTTTATCAGACGCACATGGCAGGCATTCGTGCGGCGATCGAGAACAACACGCTGGACGCGTTTGCCGATGAATTTTACGAAAGCCAGCAACGGGAGGAACGGTGTACAAGCTGATTGTTTTCATACCTGAAACCCATGTTGAAGAAGTAAAAAATGCCCTGTTTGAGGCAGGCGCAGGGCGCCAAGGCGATTATGACTGCTGCGCCTGGCAAACACGCGGGCAAGGGCAGTTTCGCCCTCTGAAGGGTAGCAGCCCTTTTATTGGTGCCCAGGGCGCGGTTGAAACCGTTGCAGAATACCGGGTGGAGATGCTGTGTGAGCCGTCGCTGCTAAGCGCAGTAGTAGGTGCCTTACGGCAGGCCCACCCCTACGAGGAACCGGCATTCGAGGTGATTCAGCTGGTGGATATCGATGGCTGATTCATCGGTAATTCAGACGCTGAAGTCTCGCATCGAGGGCTATCAGCCCCAAACCATCGCCGGTGACTATCCGGATGCCGCCGTAGTGGTGGCGATTTCCGATGACGCTAAGCCGGGGGTGCTCCTGACGCAGCGTTCACCGCACTTGAGTCTGCACGCGGGGGAAATAGCCTTTCCCGGCGGAAAGCAGGATGAGGATGATTATGACCTGCTGCACACAGCGGTCCGAGAGATGGAAGAAGAGGTTGGAATTCCGGCAGAACATTTCACTTGTCTCGGGGCGTTAGATCAGCGTATTACCCGCACTAAAATTCGTATGACACCCTATCTGGGTGTTGTGCCAGCGGAGCTGGAGTTCAACATCAACTACGGTGAGCTCGATAGCGCCTTTTATGTGCCGATCGACCAATTGCTGAGTGGGAAGCTGTTTTCGGTGGTCGATGTGCTGGATCAGGGAATTACCAAGCGGGTGGCCCGGTTTCAGTTTGAACAGTACGATGTTTGGGGTGTGACAGCCATGGTTCTGGCTGACGTGCTCAATGAATTACTCGATGCGGGCCTGCCCGTGGAAACCCGAAGGGGAGCAAGTTCATGATTTTTAGTCTTGGTGAACTGTCGGTGCAGCGTAAGGCCGATAACCAGTTTATTGCTCACAATGCGACCGTCATTGGTGATGTAAGCCTGGGAGAGCTGGTCAGTATCTGGTTTAACGTGGTGATTCGCGGTGACGCTGAACGTATCAGTATTGGCGATCGCAGCAATATTCAGGATGCCTCGGTATTGCATGCTGATCCGGGCTTTCCGCTGGAAATTGGCGAGGATGTCACTGTTGGGCACAAGGCCATGCTGCATGGTTGCACGGTAGGGGATGGCAGTCTTATTGGCATCAATGCTGTGGTATTGAATGGCGCGAAAATTGGCAAGGGGTGCCTGATCGGCGCCAATGCGTTGGTGACAGAAGGTACTGAGATTCCGGATGGTTCTATGGTTCTTGGGGCGCCCGCTAAAATCAAACGGGTGTTGTCGGAAGACGAACAGGCGGCACTGCGGCTGTCAGCCAGCCACTATGTGGAAAATGGGCAGCGGTTTATCAAGGAACTCAAGGCTGAGCCATGACCGAGGTTGTAAAGTCCCCTTGTATATCGGTATGTGCCTTGGATGAAGATGATTTGTGCATGGGTTGCTACCGAACCATGCAGGAAATTACCGATTGGTCCGAGTATACCAATGAGGTCAAGCGCGAGGTGATTGTTCGGGCTCAGCAGCGGATGAAACGGCGTTACAACATAAGCTGATTAGCTGGAGAGCGAGCAGTGGCAAAACCGTTGAAGATACGTCTGACCGACGGGCCAGACTTATCCGACGAGCTGGTATTGGAGCTCTGGGCATTGCGGCGGCGCTATGTATCGCTGGCCCGAACCGAGTCAGAAGATCAGGCTTATTTTCGTAAGTTTGTGAGTGCAGATGATTCGATTGTGGCATCGTTTCATGGGTCAGATGGAAAGCTAGGTGGCTTCTTTACCATCGCGCAGCGACCGGTGGATCATGCGGGGCGTCGCGGCATACTGCTGTATTCGAAATATTTTTACTTTGATAAAACCTATCGTGGGCACTACAAAACGCTGATTGCTCCCTGGCTGATTCTGCCGCGGGTTTTTCGTAGGCATGGCCTGCGACATCTGTATTTCGTTACCACCGCCTTCCCGCAAAGCTATGTTTCACTGGCGCGATCGACGGGTAATGTTCGAGCATTGCATGATGCTAAAACCACACCTTGGGAACGCCAGGCTTTGCACGAATTTGCCGGTCACTATTTTGGCCGCGACTGGCAGCCGGAACGTGGTGTTGTGATTAATCAGAATGTGGCTGACTCCGAATCCCTGGCGCGAAGCGAAGAGGCGCAAGCGCTGACCGCGAATTTTGAGCGGTTAAACCCGCAGTGGCGTCAGGGACAATCATTGCCCATTATTTTTCCAGTCGACTGGACCACGATTTCGCATTCCATAAAAAGAACGTTGCGTCGCGCCGCTCGTTAGCTGCGTCAGCTAGTGACCTCTGTTAGCGGTTAAGGGGTTCTAGAATCACTACCGGGATTTCCCGCACTCCGGCGGCTTGCTGGTAGTCGTCGTAGGGTGGGTAGAGCTTGGCCATTTTCTCCCAGAGATGCTGGCGTTCGTGAGCGTCAGCAGAGCGTGCCAGAGCATTCATGCGCTTGGTGCCAACACGAATTTCGCACTCGGGCGTGCTCTGCAGATTGAGGTACCAGGCCGGGTGATCCGGTGAGCCGCCTTTTGAGGCAATAACAATATAGTTGCCGTTGTCTTCACCGTAAATCAACGGCAGTGGGCGCAGTTCTCCGCTTTTACGGCCGCGAGTGATCAATAATAGAGTGTGCAACAGGCCGGAACCGCCGCCAAGGCTGCTATCCCACAGGTGGGCTTTTTCAGGGTTTTCAAGGTAGAGCTGGATATGTTGCTTGATCCAGTCTGGCATGTATTCGGGAATATCTATCTTCATCTGTCGCGCTCCCTGCAAAGGATTCAGGAAAGGTCTGAGTAAACCTGAACAGGTGCGTCGTCGTCAAAGTGTAAAATGCACAGGCCTGGTTCAGGTTTTTTTCCGTTTCTTGGTCTTTTTACTGGGTTTCCAGGCGAGAACGCTTTCAATACGATTGTCTTTCAAAGCCTCAATTTCAAAGCGGCAGCCATTTAGTTTAACGCAGCAAGGGCCATCGGGGAAGGATTCAAGATGCTCCAATAGCAGCCCGTTCAGTGTTTTGGGGCCATCGGTGGGCAGCTCCCATTTCAGTGATTTGTTGACGTCGCGAATGGTGGCGGTGCCGTCGATGCGGTGGGTGCCATCTTTTAGCGACACGATATCCTGATTGATATCTTCGAGCAGATTGGAGGTGAATTCGCCGACAATTTCTTCCAGCAGGTCTTCCAGCGTGACGATGCCTTGCACCACACCGTATTCATCCACGACCACTCCCTGGCGGTGCTTGTGTTTCTGAAAGTTAAAGAGCTGGGTGTGCAGCGGGGTGCTTTCCGGCACAAAGTAGGGTTCTTTGATGATCCCCATTAGCTTATTCAGGTCAATTTCGCCCTGAGCGTTGATGCTGCTGATCACATCGCGCTGATGCAGGATGCCCACAATATTGTTGATGTCTTCGCGGAATACCGGCATGCGGGTAAATTCGGACTCCTGCAGGCGAGAGCGAATGATCTCCGGTGCGTCGTCCAGATCAATGCCGTACACCTCGTTGCGGGGAATCATGATGTCATCCACGGTGACCTGTTCAAGGTCGAGTATGTTCATCAGCATATGCTGGTGGCGCGGCGGGATCATCTGGCCAGCTTCGCCAACGATGGTGCGTAATTCATCGATGCTCAGGTGTTCGGCGTCGCTTTTCGCCTCGAAACCGGTGAGCCGCAAAAAACCGTGAATAAAGCGGTTGATTACCCAGATTACTGGGTGCAGCAGTGTTTTGAGCGGGGTGAGAACATAACTCACCTTGAATGCCACCGCCTCAGCTTTATACGCGGCGATGGTTTTAGGGATGATTTCCGCAAAAATAAGGAAAACCAAGGTAAGCAGTATGGAGGCTGGTACAACGGCCTTGTCGCCGTAAAGCCGGATTGCGAGCACCGTGGCGGTGGCGGCCGCCAGGTTATTGACCAGATTGTTGCCGATCAGGATAGCGCTGATCAGGCTCTCCGGCTCCTCCAGCAGTTTGCTGGCCTTGCGGGCACCGTTGTGACCACTCTTGCTCAAATGACGCAAGCGATAGCGATTTAGCGCCATCATGCCCGTTTCAGAACCAGAGAAGAAACCAGAGAGGAGGATCAAAAAGCCAATCAGGCCGAAAAGAAAACCCAGCGGTGCCTCGTTCAAGAAGCCGTAAACCCCGTAATCGTTGTTGGGCGCCTATCTTGAAGAAAATCGCCCGGACAGGCAAGTTCAGATACGGTGTAACAGCACTTCCAGTACGAATTTCGAGCCCACATAGCCCAACAATAGCAAGGCAAAAGCACAAAGGGTCCAGCGGATGGCGGTGCGGCTGCGCCAACCCATACGGTGTCGCCCGATAAGCAAAATGCCAAAGCAGGCCCATGCCACCAGCGTGAACGCGGTTTTGTGCACCAGGTGTTGGGCAAATAGGTCGTCTACATAGAATAAGCCAGTGCCAATCGACAGGGTAAGCAGTACAAAGCCGATCAGTACCAATTCGAACAGCATCTCTTCCATGGTGACCAGTGGCGGCAGGGCCTTCAGGATGCCACGTAGTTGGTGGTGTTTAAGGCGGTATTCCTGAATGGCTAATGCGATGGCCTGGATGGCGGCAATGGTCAGGACGCTGTAGCTCAGCACTGACAGGATAATGTGGAACATCATGCCGCCAGGCTGGGTTAGCAGACGGGCTGGGGTGTCCACCAGTAAGGTAATAATCAGCACTGCGGCGGTAAACGGGAATATCACCACAAGGATATTCAATAGCGGGCGTAGCATGCCACTGATCAGGGTAATCATCACCACGAACCAGCTGATCAAAACGCTCATTTCCGTCAGGCTGAGATTCATGCCGGCTGGGGTGATCATTCCCACAAAACTGGCGGTACCGTGGCAGAACATGGCGCCAACGCCCAGTAACAGGGCGAGTTTGTAGCGAGCGTGGCCTTGCCGAATTTCCTGCCAAAGCAGCACGGTTGCGATAGCGTAGAGCGTAATAGCCAGCAAACTCAGAGCCGTATTCATGATAATTGGCAAGTGTTCCTCAGGTCGGACCGTGGCAAATCGGTGGTTAGCGGTGGGGCTGCGGCGATTAGTCCGCTATAATGCTGCCCTTCGATTTTTAGAGCACGATTGTAAGCGTGTTAACAAGGCCCTGTCGACAGAGCAGCGGCACTGGCAAGAGAGCACAATGGCATGTTTGAGAATTTAACCGAACGTTTATCGTCTACCTTGCGCACGGTAACCGGCCAGGCCCGCCTGACCGAGGACAATATCAAGGATACCATGCGCGAAGTGCGCAAGGCGCTGTTAGAGGCCGATGTTGCCCTCCCAGTAGTCAAGGATTTTGTCGATATAGTGCGCGAGCGTGCGGTCGGGCAGGAGGTCAGCAAAAGCCTGAGTCCTGGCCAGCAATTCGTCAAAATTGTTCAGGAAGAGCTGGAGCGCGTTATGGGCTCCCAGGCTGAGCCCCTGAATTTTGCCACGCAGCCGCCAGCAATCATTCTGATGGCGGGTTTGCAGGGTGCGGGTAAAACCACCTCAGTTGCCAAGCTGGCTCGATATCTGAAAGAAAAAGAAAAGAAAAAGGTCATGGTGGTCAGTGCCGACGTTTATCGTCCTGCTGCTATCAAACAGCTGGAGACCCTGGCTGCCGATGTGGGTGCGACCTTTTTCGAAAGCCATGCTGAGCAAAAGCCTGTAGATATTGCCAACGCGGCGGTGGCTGAGGCCAAGCTCAAGTTTCAAGACGTGCTGATCATCGATACCGCAGGTCGACTGGCGGTAGACGAAGCCATGATGGCGGAGATCAAGGATCTGCACGCCGCGGTCAAACCTATCGAGACCCTGTTTGTGGTCGATGCCATGACGGGTCAGGATGCGGCCAATACCGCCAAAGCGTTTAGTGACGCCCTGCCGTTAACTGGGGTAGTGCTGACCAAATCGGATGCAGATTCGCGTGGTGGTGCCGCTCTATCGGTGAAGCATATCACTGGCAAACCGATTAAGTTCCTTGGGGTGGGCGAGAAAACCGATGCTCTGGAGACTTTTTATCCGGATCGTATTGCGTCGCGAATCCTTGGAATGGGCGATGTTCTCTCGCTGATCGAAGAGGCGGAACAGAAGCTCGACAAGAAAAAGGCTGAGAAGCTCGCCAAGAAGATCAAGAAAGGCAAGAAGTTTGATCTTGAGGATCTCAAGGATCAGCTTCAGCAGATGCAAAACATGGGTGGTATCACTGGCATGCTCGACAAACTGCCAGGTATGGGGCAGATGGCTCAGCAGGCGCAGTCGCAGATTGATACCAAGATGTTCAAGCGGATGGAGGCGATCATTGACTCGATGACGCCGGCTGAGCGCCGTAACCCGGATCTTCTAAACGGCTCGCGTAAGAGGCGTATTACACTGGGGTCCGGAACCGAGCTGCAGGATCTTAACCGTCTGCTTAAGCAGCACAAGCAGATGCAAAAAATGATGAAGAAAATGACCAAAAAAGGCGGCATGGCCAATATGATGCGCGGTATGGGAGGCATGATGCCCCCCGGCGGTGGTATGGGCGGTGGCGGTCGTTTCCCCGGAATGTAACCGGCCTGGGAGCGGGGGTTGATTGCCGCCTGGCACGACGGCGGCGTGCGTTACCTGGTTGTCCGGGTTCAGTGGGTGAAAAAACGTTCCATTTCAATGTGCTTTCCCGTAGAATGTCGCGCCTTTAAAGGCTCCTGTTCAGTGCTGGGGCTGTGAAACTGATTTGAAGATGGGCCGGCTTCCCTGGAAGTTGGCCGAAAACCGTAGGAAATTCAAAAGCATGGTAACTATTCGTTTGTCACGCGGCGGCTCCAAAAAGCGTCCGTTTTACCACCTGACTGTAACCGACAGCCGCAATTCTCGCGATGGTCGTTTTATCGAGCGCGTGGGCTTTTTTAACCCTGTTGCCCGTGGTCAGGAAGAGCGTCTGCGCGTTGATACCGCTCGTGTTGAGCACTGGGTTGCTCTGGGTGCCAAAATGTCTGAGCGTGTCGCCAAGCTGGTTGAAGAAGCTGGCCAGGCGCAACAGGAAGCTGCGTAATTCAGCGTCAGGCATCTGAATATGTCGGATGACCTGATTACCGTTGGCAAGGTGTCGACGGTTTATGGTGTCAAAGGGTGGGTGAAGCTGTATTCCTTCACCGACCCCATGACCAACCTGCTCGATTACGAGGCTTTGTTCCTGAAGCGTGCAGGACAGTGGCAGCCCGTCACGATTCTGGAAGGGCGGCGCCACGGTAAAACCCTGATTGCTGCGCTGGATGGCGTTGCAGACCGGGAGCAGGCAAGGGAATTGGCTGGGTGTGAGCTGGCAGTGAGTCGCAAAGAATTGCCAGAGCTACCCAGCGACGAGTTTTATTGGCATCAGTTGGAAGGTTTACTGGTGTCTGTCAAGGCAGGGCGAGACAACCTGCTTTTGGGCAAGGTTGATCACTTGCTTGAGACTGGCGCCAACGATGTGCTGGTAGTAACACCCTGTGAGGGCAGTATAGATGATCGGGAGCGCCTGATTCCCTATCTGCCGGACCAGGTGATTAGGGAGATTGACCTCGCCGCCGGCACAATGGTGGTGGAGTGGGATCCGGAGTTTTAGGGCGGTGAAAATTGGTTTCATCACCCTGTTTCCGGAAATGCTGTCAGCGGTAACAGACTACGGGGTTACCGGTCGCGCCATCAAGAATGGCTTGCTGACACTTGATAGCTGGAACCCTCGGGATTTCACCCACGACCGTCACCAGACGGTGGATGATAGGCCCTACGGCGGTGGGCCAGGCATGGTCATGAAGACTGAGCCGCTGAGTGACGCCATTGGCGCAGCCCGGCAGGCATTGCCAAAAGCCCGTGTGGCTTATCTGTCACCGCAGGGGCGAACGCTGGATCAGGCTGCATTGGCAGAATTGGCACAGCGCGAAGAATGGATTTTACTGGCCGGTCGCTATGAAGGCGTGGATGAGCGCCTAATTCAGGCGGAAGTCGACGAAGAGTGGTCGATCGGTGATTACGTGTTGAGCGGCGGTGAGCTGGCCGGCATGGTAATGATAGACGGAGTCGCCCGTCTTCTGCCCGGAGTACTGGGGCATGAGCTATCGGCGGTGGAAGACTCCTTTGTGGATGGGCTTTTGGATTGCCCGCACTACACCCGCCCGGAACACTACCGGGGTGAGCAGGTACCTGCGGTGCTGCTCAGTGGTGATCATGAAAGAATTCGACGCTGGCGGCTGAAACAGGCGCTGGCAAGAACCTGGGAGCGTCGCCCGGATTTACTGGAAAAAGTGACGCTAAACGATGAGCAACGAAAGCTGTTAGCCGAGTATCAAGGCGAGCAGACTAGCCAATAGCTGTGAAGCTATGACTTTATTGAGGAGCATGCCATGAGCAACAAAATTATCGCGGAACTGAACGCGGAGCAGATCAAGCAGGACCTGCCGGAATTCAGCCCTGGCGACACCGTTGTAGTTCAGGTGAAGGTTAAAGAAGGTAACCGCGAGCGTCTGCAGGCGTTTGAAGGTGTTGTGCTGGGCAAGCGCAATCGTGGCATCAACTCGGCTTTCACAGTTCGTAAAATTTCTCACGGTGTAGGCGTTGAGCGTACTTTCCAGACGCACAGCCCGCTGGTTGACAGCATTACCGTCAAGCGTCGTGGTGATGTGCGCCAAGCCAAGCTTTACTACCTGCGCGAGCGCAGCGGCAAGGCAGCGCGTATCAAGGAAAAGCTCGACACAAAATAAGCCGCGAAAGCTGCTTGTCAAAAGGCACCTCCGCAAGGATGTGCCTTTTTTTATGCCGCATAACCGGGGTGGGTTTGTGTTTTTTTTTTTTTAGAACAAAAAAAAATAATAAGTACACCGGGTTTTTTCTTAGTTTTATTTATAAGAGTTGTTTTTTTTTTGGTGGGGGGGGGGGTTAGA